>JBGPHF010000049.1:0-8418 GCA_041484215.1 Nitrospirota bacterium | reverse complement strand
TTCGTCAATTTCCTCGATAAGGACCAGCACTATACGTTCCTGTACGAGTATAAGGTCAAGACAGCTGCAGGCGGGACGAGCACGGGCTTCACCAACACCACGGCCCTCAGCGCGGGCGTGTCCGCGACCCTGGCCAAGAGTTTGGTTCTGGGCGCGGACTTCTGGATACTTCGTGCAACGCAGGCAGTGCAGCTCGGCAATGCAACCGACTTTGCCGGTAATAAAACGTACTCGAGAAAGCTCGGAACCGAGCTCGACGTGAAGCTCAACTGGAAGATGTATGAAAATCTTTCCTGGAACTGGAACTTTGGCTACTTTAAGGCGGGCGAAGCCTATGACACCATGGTCAACGGCACGGCGGCGAGCGCTGACAAGGTCCTGGGCGCCCAGAGTGTCCTGAACCTCAAGTTCTAAGCGCGGCATGATGTCTTTTACGTTGCAGTGGGCAAAAACCTCGGGAATGAAATGATCAGAGCCGATGCTCCAATGCGGGCAACGACGCGGCCTCGACTGCCGGATCCTTGGGCCAGCCTCACGGCTTCTAAATATAGGTTACCATCTTCATCGGTGGTATATCCCCCCATGGGTGGGGCAGGAAACTGCCCCACTCGTTCTTTTTCTTCTGTGCTTATCGTTGGCCGTAACCAACATTTAACGCAGGCTTCATACTCCTGTAACAGAATCCGGGTATAGTACGAACTGCCGCTTCATAAAAGGACGGTACTGGAGGGCTAATGAATAAACAAATTCTTATTGTTGAAGATGAAAATGACTGCGCCGAGCTCCTCAGTTATCATCTTCAAAAAGAGAGCTATCAAACGGTGATCGCGCGCAACGGCGAAGAAGCCATCGACGCGGTGCAGTGCCACGCGCCTGACGCAATCCTCCTGGACGTTATGATGCCCGAGCTGAACGGCTGGGAGGTTTGCCGTATTTTACGCGAGAGCACAAAAGGAAAGTCACTGCCGATCATTATGCTTTCCGCGCTGTCGGACGAGGAGGCGCGCGTCAAGGGCTTGAGCCTCGGAGCCGATGATTACGTTTCCAAACCTTATTCCATGCAGGAACTCCTGCTCAAGGTGCGAAAGCACATAGATCGACAAGAGGCGATCAAACTGCTGCGGACCAAGGGTCGGGAACAGGAAACTTCCTTGCGATACCTGCTCCATGAAATAAGAAATTCCATGACCGTGATCGGCGGTTTTTCGTCGCTTGCGCTCAAGAAGGAAAATCCCCGCACTTACCTGAAGCCGATTCAAACCGCCGCCGCGCTCGCGGAAAGCCTCCTGAACGACGCAGCCCTCCTCTCCCGGCTCGAAGAGGCTGGCGGCTCCCTGCCAGCGGAGGTGATTGACCTTGGAGCGACGGCACGGGAAGCGGCCGACCTGTTTCACCAGGTCGCGAAAAAAAGGCGCATAGCGTTCGTTGTCATGGAAAGCGCCGGCCCCTCCCCGGTCAGAGCGAATAAAACCGCGGCTAGGCAGGTGCTGGTGAACGTCCTTTCCAATGCGGTCAAATACAGCCGGGAAGGCGGAAGGGTCTGGATCTATTTTCACCAGCGCGATGACTTGGCAAGCGTTTCCATAAGGGACGAAGGCAACGGAATCGGGCCTGACGACCTCCCCAGAATATTCGAAAAATTCTACCGCGCTCCGGGGAGCGAGCGGGTCAAGGGAGAGGGGCTGGGTCTCTACATCGTCAAGCTGCTCACGGGGGCTATGGGAGGAACCATTACGGTAAAGAGCGTCCCGGGCGCGGGGAGTACGTTCACGGTATCATTCATGAAGGTTGATGCCGTGGCGCTTCACTCCGAACAAGACGTGGCGTAAGAGCTATACGAATAACACAAGGAGAGACTATGCAGTCAATAACCGTCATGGAAAACATGCTTCTTGTCGGAGAACTAATCATATCGAACGAGCAGACAGCGCCGCAGGCCAAGGTGACCCAGGTAGCAGAGCGTTTCTTCAGTACGACCGATTTAGATGCGATCGCCGTGATCGAGGGAAAAGAATCGGTGGGTCTTGTTACGCGGACAAAATTATTCTTTACCCTGTTCCGCAGGTTCGGATTCGAGCTTTATGGGAAACATCCGATCATCGCCATAGCCGACACGACGCCGCTCATCGTGCCCGAGACCGAACGACTTGACGTGGTCATTGACAAGGCCCTGGAACGGTCGCCGCAGGACATCTATGACGAGATCATCGTAACCTCCCCGGGGGGTGCCTATAAAGGCCTCCTGTCGGTCAAACAGCTCGTGATTCAGCAAAGCAATGCCCTGGCAAGCAGCGTTCTTCAAAAGGAAATGGTCAGCGCCCGCGCGCAGGAGCTTGAAAAAATCAACCAGGTGAAATCTCAGTTCCTCGCGAACGTCACCCACGAACTTCGGTCTCCGGTGAACGCCATAATCGGGCTCGCCGAATTGCTGCGTATGTCGGCGGACAAGGGCTCAATCGAACAAATAAAGGAACGCCTCTCCTTCATGATCTCAAGCGCGACGAACCTCAGGACCGTCATCACGAATATTCTCGACCTGTCGAAGATCGAAGCAGGCAAGATGGAAGTGGCGCGGCAGGAGGTCAATGCGGTATCGCTAATTTCCGAAATTGCGGAGACAACCCGGATCCTTCTTGGGGAAAAACCGGTGACCGTGAAGACGATAGCGCCGCCTCTTCCCGTGATATTACATACGGATCCAATCAAGCTCAGGCAGATCCTCATGAACCTTGCAAGCAATGCGGCGAAATTCACCGAATTCGGCACGATCGAATTAACGCTCTCCATCCACGGGAGCAGCCTGGTAATTGTCGTGAGCGACACCGGCATAGGGATAAAAGAAAAAGACCTCCACAAACTCTTTACCGCCTTCAGTCAGGTGGAGGACGCCAAAACCAAACACCACGAGGGGACGGGGCTCGGTCTGACAATCAGCAAAAATCTTGTAGAGCTTATCGGCGGGACGATCTCGATAATAAGCACCTATGGGAAAGGAACGACATTCGTCGTGACGTTGCCGTTACTAAATATGGAAAGACAGGGAGGACTTTGCAATGCAGAATAAGAAAAAGGTACTCGTAATCGACGATGATGAAATGCACCTTTATACCACGAAGGAGCTGCTCCAGAATGACCAGATTGAGGTCAGTACCCACAAAAACTGGCTGGGTGCGACGAATCGAGTAAATAGTTTTCAGCCTGATCTTGTACTGCTCGACGTCAATATGCCGGGGCTCTCCGGAGACAAGCTCTCGGAGATCATTAAACCCTACTGTGATGCCTGCCGCACCCCCATCCTTTTTCATTCATCCAATGACGAAGATAGTTTGAGAGAGCTCGTTAAAACTCATGGAGTCCAAGGGTACATCTGCAAGGGCAATGTCGCCGACTTGCGAACCAAAGTCTATCAACAGCTCAAGTTGCAGGCATAGGCGACCGCATAGGCTGTTCTTTGCGATTAACAAGGCTGTAAAAAAGGAGGTGCGGTAAGGGGAATATTTAACAGAAGCTTAATCAACTTGTAACAATCTTGTAACAATTCTATGGTATAAATACCAACGTTAAACATAACAAGGAGAAAAAACATGAAACGAGTTTTAACAATCACAGTGCTCTTGATCGGAATGCTGTCTTTTAATCAGGCGCGGGCCGAGGATATGCTGAACGGCGCCGGGGCCACGTTTCCCTATCCCGTTTATTCGGCGTGGGCAAATGAATACAGCAAGGTAACGGGCGTGAAATTGAACTATCAGTCCATCGGGTCCGGCGGCGGGATCAAGCAGATCACCGAACGAACAGTCGACTTCGGGGCATCGGACAAACCGCTCAAGCCGGAAGAACTTGCCAAGGACAACCTGCTCCAATTCCCCGCCGTGATCGGCGGCGTGGTGCCGGTGGTGAACCTTCCCGGCGTCAAGGCCGGGGAATTGAAGCTCGACTCGGAAGCGCTTTGCAAAATTTATATGGGCGAGCTCGTGAAATGGAACGACCCGAAGATCAAGGGATTGAACCCCAGGCTCAAACTCCCGGACAATGAAATCACCGTGGTCCACCGTTCCGATGGTTCGGGCACGACCGCCATCTTCACGGATTATCTCTCCGGCGTCTGTTCGGCATGGAAGGAAAAAGTCGGGACCGGCACTTCGGTGAGCTGGCTCGCGGGGATCGGTGGAAAGGGCAATGAGGGCGTGGCCAACTATGTTCAGCAGCAGGCAAACTCGATCGGGTACGTGGAATTCGCCTATGCCAAGCAGAACAACCTCACGTATACCATGCTCAAGAATCGCGCGGGCGCCTTCGTAGCGCCGAGCTTCGCGAGCTTCGAGGACGCGGCGGCAACGGCCAGCTTCGATCCAAAGAAGGACTTTTACCTCTGGTTGAACGACGCGCCGGGTAAAAAAGCCTGGCCTATAGCGGGCGCCACGTTCATCCTCCTTGCCAAGGAGAAAACAGACTCGAACAGGAAAGTGGTGCAGTTCTACGACTGGGCGTTCAAGAACGGAGATATGAAGGCCCAGGAGCTCATCTATGTGCCGCTTCCGAAATCGCTCAAAGCGAAAGTAGCAGGTTACTGGAAGGCGAATGGCCTTCAGTAAATTTCATGAGCGGTAATATCCATTAATCAAAACGGGTCAGGTATATCTACTGTCGATGCCTGACCCGTTCATTTTTTTTCATCATCATTCGTGCGAGCAGAAAGGTCCTTTCCTTGGCCATATCCTCCAAAAAAAATCCCCCGGAACTGATCTTTTTGTCTCTCACCGCGCTTGCGTCCTTTTCGGTTCTTCTCTTCATTTTTGGAATCATCGTTGTACTCGTCAAAGAGTCCTCACTCGCGATTGGAAAGTTCGGGCTGATCGATTTTCTTACCTCGACGGCGTGGAACCCCGTGACCGGAATGTTCGGCGCGGCAACCGCGATTTACGGCACGTTCGTGACAACCGCCCTCGCCCTGCTCTTCGCTATACCGACCGCGATCGGCATTGCGATCTTCGTCACGGAAATCGCGCCGAATTTTCTGAAAGGCCCCATCGGCGTCGCAATAGAACTTTTGGCCGCCATCCCGAGCATCATCTACGGCATGTGGGGCCTGTTCACCCTTGCGCCCATCATGTCGAAATATATCGAACCCGCGCTCCAGGGCACGGTCGGAAAGCTGCCTATCGTCGGTCTCCTGTTTAAGGGTACGCCCATGGGCATCGACCTTTTGACCGCGAGCATTATCCTTGCCATCATGATCATTCCGTTTACAGCAAGCATCGCGCGCGACGCCTTTAATCTGACTCCCTCCGTGGTCAAGGAATCAGCCTATGCCATCGGCGCGACCAAGTGGGAAGTGGTCAAGAACGTGGTGCTCCCTTACTCGAAATTGGGCGTATTCGGAGGCGTTGCCTTGTCCCTGGGTCGGGCTTTGGGCGAGACCATGGCGGTCGCCTTCGTGCTCGGGAACAATCATAAGATCGCGACCTCGCTCTTCGATGCCGCGTCCACCATCACCGTAAGCCTGGCGAATGAATTCACGGAAGCCGACAGCGCGCTCTATCTTTCCTCGCTCTATTACCTTGCGCTCGTGCTGTTCGTGATGAGCTTCATCATCCTGGCCATAGCCAAGTTCTTTCTGCTGAAGGCGGAGAGGAAATATTCGCGTTGAAAATAGAACAGAAACGTAAAATAGAAAGCGTCATCGCGCTTACGCTATCGGGCTTTGCCGCCGCAATAGGTCTTTTCTGGCTGGTCTATATTCTGGGCGACGTTCTCATCCATGGCCTGGGCGCTCTGCAGATCAGCTTGTTCTTCAATGACCCGGCGCCTGCGGGAGTTGAAGGCGGAGGCCTCAGAAACGCTTTCGTAGGGCAACTAATGATCACCCTGGCCGCCACCCTGATCGGGGTACCCGTGGGGGTCCTGGGCGGAACTTTCCTGGCCGAATACGCCCGGGGGAAAAAGATCGCGAGGATCATCAGCATCCTTTCAGACATCATGGTCAGCGTACCTTCCATCGTGGTGGGCGCTTTCGTCTATGCAATCCTTGTCCGGCCGCTCCATCATTTCAGCGGCTGGGCCGGGGCACTTGCGCTTTCGATCATCATGGTCCCGGTGGTCTTGAGGACCACGGAGGACATGCTGTCGCTCGTACCTTGGACTCTGCGAGAAGCGGCGTTCGCGCTGGGTGCGCCGCATTACAAGGTGATAATCCAGATCGTGTATCGGGGGGCGGCCACGGGCATTCTGACCGGCGTTTTGCTTTCGATCGCCCGGGTCGCGGGTGAAACAGCGCCGCTGCTCTTTACGTCTTTCAATAATAATTTCTTCTCAACGAACATGAATGGGCCTTTGGCCTCGCTGACGGTTACGATTTTTCAGTACGCAATGGGGCCTTACAAAAGCTGGCATTCCCAGGCATGGGGTGCTGCCCTGGTCATCACACTGTTCATTCTCATGCTTACTATTGCCGGACGACTCATATTAAAGTGGAGGTACAAGCGGTGACATTGACTACCGAAATCGAGGTCAAAGGCCTGGATTTTTACTATAACGGCGATGCCCAAGCTCTGCAGAACATATCGCTGCCGATTTATAAGAACAAGGTTACCGCCCTGATCGGTCCGTCCGGCTGCGGCAAAACCACGCTGCTCAGATGCTTCAATCGGATGCACGACCTCTACCCAAAGCACCGGTATGAAGGGGAGCTCCTTTTTCAGGATAAAAACATACTGGCGAACGACATCGATCTTATTAATCTTCGCAGTCGCATCGGCATGGTGTTCCAGAAGCCCACTCCTTTTCCCATGAGCATCGCCGAGAATATTGCTTATGGCTTGAGACTCAAGGGCATCAGGAACAAGTCGGAACTTGTGGGCCGGATCGAAGAGGCCCTCAAACACGCCGCGCTCTGGACGGAAGTGAGGGACAAGCTAAATGCGAGCGCTTATGAGCTGTCCGGAGGGCAGCAGCAGCGGCTTGTCATTGCGCGGGCACTTGCTGTCGAGCCCGAGGTCCTTCTCTTCGATGAGCCCACCTCGGCGCTGGACCCCATTTCAACAGCCAAGATCGAGGAACTCGTCGCGTCCCTGAAAAAAGACGTGACCATCATCATCGTGACCCACAATATGCAGCAGGCCGCGCGGGTATCGGACATGGCCGGGTTTCTCTATATGGGGGAGCTGATTGAATTCGGGACCACGGAGAAGATTTTCACGAACCCGGACAATAAACAAACCGACGATTATATTACAGGTAGGTTCGGATAACGGAACGGTTTAAGCGGTTTAAGGGTTTGAACGTTAAAAGGATCAAACGATTTAAACGAAAGGAACTATCATGACCATACAAAAAGAACAGGACATCGAAGCGCTCAAGGAGAGGGTCCTCAAAATGGGGGGCTTTGTCGAAGACGCGATAAGAAAATCCATGACGGCTTTGGTTGAGCGGGATCAAAAACTGGCGGTTGAGGTCATTGAGGGAGACGCGATTGTCAATAATTTCGACGTTGAGGTCGAAGAAGAGTGCATCCGTTTTCTCGCCATCTGGCAGCCCACAGGCAGCAATCTTCGCTTCATCACAACCGCCATCAAGATCATCACGGACCTCGAACGAATGGGCGACCTGGCCGTTGATATCTGCGAGCGTGCAATCGAGTTGAACGACGAGCCGCCGCTCAAACCGTACATCGATATCCCGCGCATGGCCGAGGCGGCCCAAAAAATGCTCAAGGAAAGCCTCGATGCTTTTGTGGCCAAGGACCCCGATTTGGCCGTAAACGTGTGCGCGGCCGATGATTTTGTCGACAACCTCAACCGTCAAATATTCAACGAGCTGCTTTTGTACATGCTTAAAGACCCCAAGAATATCTCGCGCGCCGTGCGTCTTTCCTATATTACGAAGTATCTGGAACGGATCGCGGACCACGCCACCAACATCGCGGAAATGGTCGTATATATGGTCAAGGGGAAAGTCATTCGCCACACGGCATGCGAAGCGGCTTCTGCGGACGCCCGGGATTCGGGTTGAGATATGACGACGGCGTGTTTGGCGTTCGCTCGCCTTGTTTCCCGGCACGCTCTACGATTCTTCCCTATGCCGCGCCCCTGAAACGTGGTACTATCCCGCATGCAACTACTTCCCATCGGGTTCGCCGAGAAAAATAGTAAACTCTACGCCTGGGCCTCGGCCCTCGCGCTCGTCACCATCTTCTACAACCTCGCCGAGGGCCTGGTGTCGGTCTTTTTCGGCCTGGAAGACGAAAGCATGTCGCTCTTCGGGTTCGGCCTCGATTCGTTCGTTGAAGTGGTCTCCGGCGTCGGCATCTGGCACATGGTCCGCAGAATCAAGCGAAACAACGGCGAGGACCTTGACCGGTTCGAGCAGCGGGCGCTCAGGATCACGGGCGCGGGCTTTTACGTCCTTACCGCGGGACTG
>JBGPHF010000048.1:0-8478 GCA_041484215.1 Nitrospirota bacterium | reverse complement strand
GCGGCCCAAAAGTATAAGCCGTTGTTGGATTACCTGGCAAAAAAAGGCTTCAATCCCTCCTACGTGGAGGCAAAGGATTATCCTGCCGCGGCATCACTGTTCGCGAAAGGCGCGGTGGATGCGATGTTCTGCGGATCGGGCATCGCGGGCGCGTTTATGATCAGCGAACTGGCTGTGCCGCTCGTCCGGCCCATGAATATGGAAGGGTACAGCACCTACTGGGCGGTGGTCCTCGCCCGCAAGGGTTCTCTATTGTTCACCGGCACCGCCGACTATTTCAAGGGCAAGAGAGTGATCTACACCAGCCTTGCCTCCTCGGGCGAATTCTATTTCAAATCCTTGCCGGGAGCGGCTAAGGCCGGCGCGATACGACTCATCGCCGATTCTCACGGCGACGCGATCGAAGCGGTCGAGACAGGCCGGGCCGACATCGCGATCGTGAAAAACCGGGTGTGGGACAGCGTGCAGCACCGGTATCCTAATCTTGTGATGGTAGGGGAAGACCGGGGGGGGAACCCCGACGGCACCTTGATTGTATCGGCGAATATGCCGCTGTCGCTCAAGGCAAAGCTCGCCGCCGACCTGCTCGCGCTCCAGAGCGATCCCTCGCTGGATGCACAGGCGGTCAAAAGAAGCATGAAAATAACCGGGTTCATAAAAACGACGGAAGAAAATTTCGAACATACGCTGATCCTGTTGAAGAAAGCCGGTGTCACCAAGATGTTCATGTTCTCCCTGAAGCCCGCGAGCGTGACCGCGGCGCAGTAAAAGGCCGCGCAGGATAAGCGTCGCCGGAACCCGCTGATGCGGCAGACGGCAACTTTTTATATTCAGCCGCCTGTCGACTGCTCGCTAGCGACAGTTTTTCGCTACTGCCGCCGGTTCAACGAACTCCTACCCCATAGAACTGCTTGCATTTTTTTTCTAGTTGTCCTATTCTCGTGATGTAATTCGTTACAGAACTGGCAGCAATGTGGTGCTAGCATAGGCGTAACACCAAAAAACCTGAGGGGCAAAAAAGGAATAGACGCGCGCAACCATGGCAGCTCTTAAAAAAACAATTCTTGCTTTTCTTATCGCGTCCGCCGCCTGCTGCACCGGTCCCGCGGCTTCAGCCGAAGAAGCGGTAACGCAATTTAGGATCGGGCTTATCGGCACGGATCCGGGACAACTCCTGCAGGATTTCGATCCCTTTGTGGAATATCTGGGAAGTCGTCTCAGGAGCTCCGGGATACGGGACGTGACCGTCTTCGTCGCAAGGGACCTGGACCAGATGCGCAGCGGCATCAAAAAGGGAAAGCTGGATTTCATCCTCACTTCCGCTTTCCCGATCATAGAAATAGAACCCCATGAACTCGTGCCCGCGGTCGTCGCTGTGCAGGGGGCGGCCCGTGAATACTCCGCTGTATTTTTCGTGCGAAAACGAAGCTCCCTGCGCGATCTGCGCGATCTGCGGGGAAAGACAGTTGTTTTCGGGACACCTTCGTCCACAGCGGGATACGCCATGGCCAAAGCCGAACTGAAAAAGAACAAATTATCCTTGTGCAAATCGACGGACGAACATGCGCCCGAAGTTGCGGTCCGGTATCAGTTTGCAGGCGAGTCGATCAACCAGGCATTCCGGGTCATTCGCTCCCGGGCGGACGTCGGCGTTTTCAGCAGCAGCGACTGGGAAGAGCTTCCCCCGAAGGAACAGTCCCAGTTACGTATTATTCACCGTACAGCGCCGATCACCCGCCTGCTCGGCTCATTTCACTCCTCTTTCCCACGCGCACTCAGAGAAGTCGTTGAGGAAACGCTGGTCGATATGTCCGGGAACCGGAAGGGACAGACCGCGTTGACCGCGGCGGTGCATATGACAAAATTTGAACGACTGACGGAGAAAGACCGATGTGCGCTCCACGGTCTTAAACAGCAGCTGTCGGACAAGGACTAAATCATGAAGATCGATATCAACAAAAAATACGCTCTCTTCTTCGGCATCAGCAGCGTCGCCATCATGCTGATACTGATCGCATCCTTCGCCTTCCTTATGTTTAAAAAAGGGGCGAAGCTCCAAAAGAACGTCAAAGACACGAGCGCGGTCTTTTACCGGGAGAGCCATGGAAAAACGCTGTTCAATACCGCCCAGTTTCTGAGCCGGCATCTCTTTATTCCGGTCTATCAAACCGATATCGATGGGGTCAACCGCATCATCAACGACATGAAGATCGGATTGCCGTTCATTTCGTTTGTAGTGGCCGACACGAGGGGCAGGATCCTGACCGATGGGACCCGGGAGAATAAAGCATTTGGAACAAAGCTCGAGGTGAGCCTTGCGCGGCTGAAGAAACAACCGATCATTGCGGAAAATACCGAGCAGGGACAACGTATTTCTTTTACGATCAAATCGGAAAAACACGTCGCCGGATACGGCCAGATCGTCTATTCGAACGAACCCCTAATAACCTCGATCGAGAAACTCCACTCCCTGTTCGATGCGGGGTGGATGGAATCCCGGACGGTGTTCCTGAGGATCAGTCTGATCGGCATCGCCGCGGCACTGGCGGTAGCTGCCCTGTTGAGTTTTCTCTTCTCCGGCGCCATCTCCCGTCCGCTCATACTGCTGAAGCATGCGGCGGACCGCGTTGCGCAAGGCGACCTTGATTGCCGCGTGGAGATCGATACCCAGGATGAAATAGGAGAACTGGCAGCATCGTTCAACCGGATGGTCGCGGACATGAAGCAATCGACCGAACAGCTTCACGAGGCCAACAGGAAACTGCACGAGGGTTCCATCACCGACCGCCTCACCGGTCTGAAAAATTACGCGCACTTCATGGACGAGCTGAAAAAGGAGGAGGCCAGGGCCAGGCGGAGCAATTCGAACTTCGGCGTCATCCTCTTCGATCTCGATCATTTCAAGAAGGTGAACGATACCTACGGCCATGAGAAAGGAAACGTTCTGCTCAGGGCGGTGTCCGACATCCTGAAGTCGAATGCACGGCAGATGGACACCGTGGCGCGCTACGGCGGCGAGGAGTTCACCGTGCTCATGCCGGACAGCAACGGTGCGGAGCGGGAGGCGGCTGAGCGCATCCGGAAAAAAATCGAGAGCGCGGAGTTTACGGGTATCGCGGACACCCCCCTCAGAATCACGATCAGCGGGGGCGTTTGCACCTATCCCCGGGACGCCCGGAGCGTGAACGAGCTGCTCGACAAGGTCGACAAGGGATTGTATACGGCAAAGACCGGCGGCAGAAACATGACGTGCAATTGCGAACCGCTCGGCGACGTGCAGGGAGGAGCTGACAGTGCCTGAGGATGAATCCGGCATAAGAACAGGGCTGAATGTGCCCTTGCACGATTCGAAGGTGAAGTGGATTTAAGCGGGAGTGAAAGGAATTTCGTTTTACAAAAAACAGTTTTTTGATACACTCGGTTCTGTGGTTTGCGATAAAAATTACAACGGAGGAATCGTCATGAAAAAAATTAGTATCGCTGTATCTGTTTTCGTCCTCACCCTCGGTTTTGCCTCGCTGGCCCATGCCGACCTGGATGACTTTCTCAGTAAACTGAACGACCAGGCCAAGACCGACCTGAACCGGTTCAGCGCCAAGGTGAGCGCACAATTCGGCGTCCCGGTCCCCACAGTGGACGATATTCTCAAAAAGGTCGCCGCGCCCGCGGACGCGTTCATGGTCCTGCAACTGGGCCTGATGGCGCACAAGCAGCCCGAGGCGGTATTGCAGACCTACCAGGGCAACAAGGGGAAGGGCTGGGGTGTCATCGCGAAGGAACTGGGCATAAAGCCGGGGTCTCCTGAATTTCACGCGCTCAAGCGCGGCGATTTCGCTTTGACAGGCGAGCAGGGCAGCGAAACCCCCGGCAGGGGCCGCGGAAAGGGCAAGGGCAGGGGAAAAGGGCACGAGGAATAACGTTCTGTTAACGTCAATTCGTTTTGCTCAGAACATTCATTTCAATTAAGAGAGCTGATGAAGCTTGCCACGAAAACAGCAGAGGTCGATTGGCCGCTGCTGTTTCTTTTTTTTCTTACTCAACAAAAATCTTCACTTTCGTCCCTTTCCCCTCGGTGCTTTCGATCACCATGTCCCAGCCGTGGGCTTTCACTAAATGCTTCACGATCGCGAGGCCCAGTCCCGTTCCGCCCATGTTCCGCGAGCGGCCCGGATCGACGCGGTAGAAGCGCTCTCCCAGCCTTGCCAAATGCCCGCGCGGGACGCCGATGCCGGTGTCCTGCACGAAGAGGCAGGTTTTACCGTTCTCTTCCGCCGCGCCGAACGTCACCCCGCCTTTTTCCGTGAACTTGATCGCATTGTCCACGAGATTGGCCATGATCTGGATGAGCCGGTCGCGGTCCGCTTCAAGCGTCGTCACGGTAGATGCTATCCGCGTCTGGAGCATCAAGCCTTTTTCCGCGGCTTTTTCCCGCAGCAGGTTCATGATGAAGTCCGCTAGCTCCCGGATATCGAGGGGCGTTTTTTTTACGCTGATGACGCCCAATTCGAGCTTCGAGATGGTCATGAGGTCGTCGATGAGATTGTTGATTCGCTCGCTGTTTGCCTTGATGGTTTGGAGGAACGTGCGCGCATGTTCGCGGTCGTCGAGGGCGCCTTCGAGCAAGGTCTCGGAAAATCCGATGATCGCGGTGATGGGCGTTTTGAGCTCGTGAGAGATATTGGCAACGAAGTCTTTCCTCGTTTGTTCGAGCTGCTTGAGTTTCGTGATGTCGTGGAACACGATGACGAAGCCCGAGAGTTCCCGGCGGTCGTGCTCGTCGTAAAAAAGGGGTGACGCGTGGACGACGCAGGACCGCTCCGAGGGAAATTCGATCCGCACTTCGGCCATGCGGGGTTTCCGGGTGGTCCGCACCTCTTCCATGAGCGACAGGAACTCGGCGTTCCGGATGACCTCGACGTAGGGTTTTCCCCGGAGGGGCGTGTCGCCGAAGAGGTCGCGCGATGCCGCGCTCGAAAGAATTATCACGCCGTTCGCCTCGACGATGAATAGGGCGTCGGGGATGCTCCGCAGGATGACGTTCAGCCGCCGTTTTTCGTCCTCATGGGCCGCGATGCTCCGCTGCAATTCCAGGGACATCGCATTCAGGCTCCCGGCGATCTCATCGAACTCGCCCGCGTGTTCGAGGTACAGCCGTTGGCCCATGTCGCCGCTTGCGAGGGACCGGGAAAAATCCCGTATTCGCTCCGTCAGTCTCCTGATGCGGTCTACCTGCCACAGGGACAGAACGCCCGTGCCGAGGAGGACCAGGAGCACGACCAGGATGATCCTGAACCTGAGCAGGTTGATCGAGCGGTCGACTGCGGTCAGTGGAACGCTCAGGCGGATGAATCCCTCTTGCCGCGTCCCGCGCATGATTTTTACGGCGACATAGAGGAGGTCGTATTTGAGCGTGTCGCTCAGGCGGATCGACATTCCCGCGCCGTTCAGCGAGGCTTCTCGGATTTCCGGGCGGCGGCTGTGGTTTTCCATGCGGCTTGACGCGGTGTCGGAGTCACCCAGGACCTTTCCGTTCAAGGCGATGATCGTCACCCGGGCACCCGTCGCCTGCTTCAATTGTCCGCAAAGGCCGTCGAGCGGGGAGCCCTCTTGGAACGATATGTCCCGGCTGACCAAGCGCGCCTGAACAACCAGGTTCTCCTGCAGCGTCCTGACGGTGTTCTCCCTGACCGTATCCGTGATGTACAGCTCGATGATGAGCGCAGCCAGGAAAATGATCGCGGCGTAGAGGATGAAGGTCCGCCGGAAGATGCCGCGGTTTTTGAGGGGATTATTCCACATAGTATCCCACGCCTCGTTTGGTCTTTATGTGCACGGGATCGGAGGGGTCGTCTTCGATCTGGGTTCGGAGCCGGCTGATGTGCACGTCCACGGTCCTGGGCTCTACAAAAGATTCATCTTTCCAAACAGCGTCCAGGAGCTGGTCGCGGCTGAAAACCCTGCCTCTGCGTTCGGCGAGAAAGAGCAGGAGCTTGAATTCCGTCGCGCTGAGGTCGATAGTTTTTTTCCCCCTGCGGACGCTGTATTGGTCGCGGTCTATTTCCAGGTCTCCCAGGGTGACGGTCCCGGCAAGATTCTTTTTCCCGCCGGTGCGCCGCAGGATTGCCCTGACCCGCGCGATAAGCTCCTTCGGGCTGAAGGGTTTGGTCACGTAATCGTCGGCGCCGGATTCGAGGCCAACGACCTTGTCCGACTCTTCTCCCCTGGCCGTGAGCATGATGATGGGAACGCTCTCCGTTCGCGGGTCGCTCCTGAGCATGCGGCAAAGCTCTATCCCCAGGATGCCGGGAAGCATGAGGTCGAGGATGAACAGACTGAAAGCCCCTTTGCGCGCCTGTTCGAGCGCCTGCTCTCCCGTTGCGGCAGTGGAGACCCGATAGCCTTCTTTTTTCAGGTTGTAGGAGACGAGTTCCCTGATGTCCGGCTCGTCATCGATGACCAGTATTTTATCCTTATCCATCACCGGCACTATAACACAATCGGCGCGCGTAATAAACCGTTACCCTGCGACAAGTCGAAAGATTTTAATGCTATAATACTAATGATAAGAAATACAATCAAAGGAGGAAGCAACCATGAGAACCATCAAGGCATTCATCGCGGTACTGGTATTGTTATTTTCGTTCACCCTGGCGGTCCGTGCGGACGAGGCGAAAAAGGATGCGGCGCACGATTCGGATTACAAGGAGAAGCGGGTTGTGGCGACTGTCGGCGCTGACGGGGTGCAGCACGTCGAGTTGACCGGGGGAGAATATTACTTCGACCCCAACTACATCGTCGTCAAGGTCAACGTGCCGGTCGAACTGAAGGTAAAAAAGGCCGGCGGGTACGTACCGCACGATGTTGTGGTCAAAGCGCCCGATGCGGGCATCGATTTCAAAATCGACCTGAAAAAGGAACAGAAGGACATCAAGTTCACTCCGACCAAGGTCGGGAAGTATGAAATGGCCTGCGACGCGAAGCTCCTCTGGTTTAAGAGCCATAAAGATCGAGGCATGTACGGCTATATCGAAGTGGTTCCGTAGAAAAGACGGAAGGCAGAAAAACTATAAGGGCAGTTTGTTCGTTTCTTCAATGAGGTGGCCGGCTTCGGTCCCGCTCAGGGCCTGGAGCCGGTCGCTGAATTTTTCGAGCCGTTTGTCCGCATCGTCGTATTTACTCTTAGCGTTCGTCAAGTGCCTTCCCACCAGCTCGAACTCTTCCTGAAACTTCCTGAAGTCCCCTGAAAGCCGCGCGAGGTTTTTCAGGATCTCCTGAGCCTGTTCTTCTATATGCAAACCCTTGAGCCCGAGCAAAATAGTTTGGAGATACGCATAGAAGCTGTTCGGCGAGACCGGGATCACGCGCTTCGTAAAAGCGTGGTTCAGGAGCGCCTTGTCCGTGTCCACGGCCTCGTCCTTGATGATGAGCTCGTAGTACACGTTTTCGGCCGGGATGTACATGAGCGCGAAGTCGAAGGTCCCTTCGTCGGGCAGGATGTACTTGCCCGAGATGGCGTCGATATGTTTTTTCACGTCGATGATGAACTTTTTCTTAGCCGCCTTGCGTTCTTCTTCCGTGGTCGTCTCTATCACGCGCCTGAAATTCTCGAGGGGGAATTTGGCGTCTACCGGAACGAGGCTCTGCCCGATCCTGATGACCGCGTCCACGGCCTCGCCGCTCTTGAACCGGTGCTGGAGCGTAAAGTGCGCGGGAGGGAATATCTGTGCCAGGAGGTCTCCCAAAAAGAGCTCGCCGAGCCCGCCCCTGAGTTTGGGCGAGCGCAGGATTTCCTGCAGGCTCGCGATGTCCTTGCCCACGTCGAACACTTTCTTTGTTGCTTCCGAAAGGCTGCCCAAACCCTTGCTTACTTCCTGCACCACCCGGGCCGCGTTGTCGAGCCTCGAATTCAGGTCGCCGGTCGATTTCTGGAGCTGCTGCGTCACTTGATTGAGCTGGCTGTTCACCTGGGTCGTGATCTGTCCGAGCTGGTGGTTGACCGTTTCCTGGCTCTTGAGCATCACGTCCGTAAGTTGGCCGCGGAGGGACTGCACCTCCTGCTGCATCAGGCTGAGGGTAGGGTCAACGGTCTTCTTCTGTGACTGGATGATGAGCCAGAGCAGGATGAGAATGACCGCGGCTAAGAGTATGAGGATGGCGATTTGCATATTATTCAGAGTAAGGCTGAACTATGACACTGATAACGGCTGACGAAAGCCTATGAAAAATCATGATACTTCATATGCTGAGTAAACCACGGCATCGGTTGTTTCAGTTTATTTCCAACATCCGGTCCAAGGCCCGTTTGGCGGGAATACGGATGTCCTCCGGCACTTTGATCACGTGCTGCCTGTTCTCCAGGGCTGCAAGTACGCTTTCGAGCTTCGTCCGCTTCATATTGGGGCAGACCATTTCTTTGTTCAAGACGAAGAACCGTTTGTCGGGATTTTCTTTTTTGAGCCGGTGGAGGATGCCTTCCTC
>JBGPHF010000047.1:0-8505 GCA_041484215.1 Nitrospirota bacterium | reverse complement strand
GTCACGGTCTTCCCGTTCCGCTTGGCCACGTTCTTGATGATGTACTTGAACATCATAACCTGGTCCGCGCACTTGACCAGGTTGCTGTACCGGATATCGATCTCGGCCTGGCCCGCGGTCGCCACTTCATGGTGCTGGCGCTCGACGTAGATGCCGACCTTCTGCATCTCCGCAACCATCTCGGAGCGGATGTCTTCCTGGGAGTCGATCGGCGGCACCGGGAAGTAGCCTTCCTTGTGGCGCGGTTTGTAACCGAGGTTCGGGTTCTCCACGCGGCCGCTGTTCCAGATGCCTTCGCTGCTGTCGATGTGGTAGTAGCCTTCGTGGGAATTCTGATCAAAACGGATGTCGTCGAAAATGAAGAATTCCGGCTCGGGCCCCATATAGCAGGTGTCGCCCAGACCGGTGGACTTGAGGTACGCTTCGGCCTTCTGCGCTATGTAGCGCGGATCGCGGGAGTAACGCTCCTTGGTGATCGGGTCCACGATGTTGCAAATCAGCGACATGGTCGGATACTTGGTGAAGGGGTCCATCACCGCGGTTTCGGCATCCGGCACGACGAGCATGTCCGAAGTATGGATAGACTGCCAACCGCGGATGCTCGACCCGTCGAACCCGAGGCCTTCCTCGAAGATGGCCTCGGTCAGTTCGTCCACCGGGACGGAAAAGTGCTGCCACAATCCGGGGAAATCCATGAATTTGAAATCGACCATCATTGCCTTGTTTTCTTTTGCCAGTTTCAACGCATCTTTCGGTGTCATTTGGTCCCTCCTCTTGATTTTTATTACGATGGACGACGGATGACCGCTTCGCTTGGACGATGGACGAATTCGTTATTCTGTTTTTCGTCCCTCGTCTCTCGTCACTCGTCCGTCATTGTTTCGCTTTATATCGCCGCTTCGCCCCGCTCTCCGGTCCTGATCCTGATCACTTCCTCCACGGGCGTGACAAAAATTTTCCCGTCGCCGATGCGTCCCGTTTTGGCCGCCGTCTCGATGGTCTCGATGATCTTGGCGACAAGATTGTCGACGGCAATGACCTCGATCTTTACTTTCGGTAAAAAATCGACGACGTATTCCGCGCCGCGATAAAGCTCGGTGTGGCCTTTTTGCCTGCCGAAGCCCTTTACCTCAGTAACGGTGATGCCCTGAACACCTATAGCATTAAGGGCGTCCTTTACCTCGTCGAGTTTGAATGGTTTTATGACAGCCTCGATCTTTTTCATGCGGACAACCTCCTGTCTATTTTACAAGCAATTTTAATGCTAAACTAAAAAGTATTAAATTTCAGTTGATTAGTGGAAAGTAATGAGGAAGTTATTGCCTTTTTTTTAATCAGAAGCCTAAAAAGTGGGCATGTCAATTCCTGACTTTTTCGTTCTTTTTGATCTTTTCTTCTCGTTCTATTCTTTCTCCTTCCTCAAGGAATTTTGAGGAAATTTCCCGTTCAATATCGTCTTTCAGCTGTTCCAGCGATACGAACTCGCCTTGCTGAAGTTCCTGTATTTTGGCGGCAACGTCCCGGTAATCCGGGTCGCGGTCGTACACGGATTGAAATTCTCTCAAGGCCTCCTCGGTATTTCCCGCGCCCTGGTAGGCGAGCCCGAGTTCATAATGCATGCCGAGGAAGTCCGCGACCTCTCCGCCCATTCCTTCCGAATAGGTCAGTGAACTTTGTATTTCGCTGATCGCGTGCTGGTAGTTGCCCTGTTCCAGGTAACAGAGCCCCAGCATGTAACGGCTCTGGGCGTACTTCGGTTCCTCTTCCACCGTCATGATAAACTCACCGATCGCGTCATCCAAAAGCCCCATTTCCTTATAGGCAACTCCGAGATTATAGTGAGTGTCCGCGTCTTCCTTCACCGCCTGCTGTTCAACGCCCTTTTTAAATTCCTCGAATATATCATCAAGGCTCTGTTCCTCCGCGGCGACCGGTGACGACGGCGCGTCTACCCCGCTCAATTCATCGCGAAGCTCCGAGGCAAGATCGAAGAAATCGTCGGATGGTTGCTCCGTCTTCTTCGCTTCCGGCGGAGAGAAACGGGCGGGCGACCCTGCCTCCCGAAGCTCTTCTCCCAGGTCGAAGAAGTCTTCTTCGTTCCGGTCCGCTGCGGATTTTATTTCGTATCCCGTCGTTTCCTCGGTCAGCCGGGTTTGAGCGGGCGAGGGAGGCGTTTCGGGCTCCGGAGCGGGCGCGGCAGCTTTCTCGACAGCGGGCTGCTCAGGTTCGGGTTTCTGCTTCAACTGCGCTATTTCCTGCATCAGCGCTCGAACCGCCTCATCGTCTGAGGCGCTCGACGCCATCTCGCCGTCCGTTTCGCCGGTTCCGGCAAGCCCCTCCAGGTCGTCAACCGCCTCGGCAAGCTTGGAGAACTCCTGTGTCTCCTCCGCCTTTTGCGAGATCTCCGCGAGCCTGGCTATCGTCTCCCGGTCCTCGGGTTGGTGCTCTAAAATCTTCTGGTAATGCTTTTTCGCCTCCTCGAACAGCCCCTGCTGATAATAGAACTCCGCCTCGGCCCAAACCTCGCTGATATCGAGTTCCTCGGCCGCAGGCGCAGCATGTGCTTCCGGTTTGGCTACGTCCTCTTCGAGGGGCTGCATGGCGAGTTCTTCCCCAAGCGGCTGTTCCCCAAGCTCCTCCGCAGCAAGCTGCTCTTCGGTGGAAGGTCCTTCATCCGTGAACCCGGGAATGGAGAGCTCCTCTCCAAGCTCCGGCGGCGCAAAATCGAGATCGCTCGAAAGCTCCTCCGGCGGAGTCATGACCTCCCCGAAGGCAGGCTCTCCTGATTCAAGGATCAATTCTTGAGTGATCGACGACGACGGCTCGACAGGGACAACCGGGGGCACGGACGGTTCGACACCCAGTCGGCCCTGGATTTCAGCGTTTCCGGGATCAAGCTCTTGCGCTGCTCGTAAGGCCGAATCAGCCAGATCCGCCATGCCCTTACGGGAATAGATGTCGGAAAGCGCAATCAGGTGCGCGGCGGCCTTCCCCATGTTTCCCTGGTCGCCGTAAAGGTCGCGCAACTTCGCGCGTACCTGCACGCTCTCGGGAAATTTTTTGGCCAGGCTTTCCAACTGGTCAATCGCCTTGCTGGAAAGCCCGTATTTCACGAGCACGTCCACTTCCGTGAAAGCCTCGGCAACCGCGGGGTCCTCTTCGAGCGCTGGTGCGGGCGCAGCGGGCTTCTCTACCGGCGGCTGAACAACCTCAGCCACAGGCGCTGGCGGCGACTGGAGGCGATCGAGCCGCTCTTTCGCCTCTTCCCTTCCCGGCTCAAGCTCAAGCGCCTTTTCGAACGCGATCTTCGCGCCGTCGTGGTCGCCCGATTCGGCGAGAATGTCACCGGCCTGGACGAACTCCGCGGCCGCATCCGTGGCTTTGCCGATCGTCTTATAGACGTCGCCCAGGAGTCGCCTGACTCCGGCATGCCTTGGCGCGGCCGCCACAAAGCTTTTCAGCATCGTTTCAGCCGCGTCGAACTCCTTTTTCTCGAGTTGGTCGCGGGCAATCGTTGAAGCCTCGACCAGCGCCTTGTCGTAGTCCTTGCTCGCGCGGTACAACTCGTAGAGCTTGAGTCTGAGGTCCGCCCTGCCGGCGTCCTGGGAGAGGAGCTTTTTATATGCTTCCTCGGCCTCGGTTGCGCGCCCCGCCTTGGCAAGGGCGTCGAGATAGAGGTCCGCTACTTCTTTGTTCGACGGGTCTTCCTCGAAGACCGGCTTGAGCGCCTTGCAGGCCTCGACGAATTTTCCTTCCTTGAAGTAAACGATGCCGGCCTTGTGGTAGACTTCCTTGTTGTTCGGGTCCAGCGCCAGGGCCTTCTCGAATACCTGCCGGGCGTCGTTGAACGCATCCTTGGACAGATGCACATCCGCGGCCTGCAAGTAAGCCTGGACGGCCTCTTTTTTCATGCCTTCTTTCGCGTACATGTCCGCGAGTTTCAGCCTGAAAGCCACGTTCGAAGCATTCAAGTCGGCCATCTTTTGATAGATGGCGAGGGCCTTTCCCATCTCCCCATGGGCCGTATAGTGGTCGGCGACGCGCTTGTAGCTTTCGAGCGCGTTGCCGGTGAGTCCCTTTTCGGCGTTCAGGTCGGCAAGTGAGAGATGGGCTTCTATTTTCTTCGGATCGATATTGAGGACTTTTTTGTAGAGGGCGATGGCTTTTGACGTAAAGCCGTCGGAAGCGAGGATGCCGGCGGCCCGGCTGTACGCATCAACCGCATCCGCCTTGGCGTCTTTTTTCAGACAGAGATCGCCGATCGTGTTGAAGACAGTAGCGTCGTTCGGCGATTCCTTGACCAGTTTTTTCCACTCGGCGATGGCCTTGTCGAATTGGCCCTTGGCGGCGAATTTCTGGGCTTCCTTGGTAACTGCATTCTTGTCAATGGCCATAGGGTTTAAAATACCATAAAGGACAGTTAAGTGTCAACAACGTCTTCCTTATCTTAGGCCTTGATTTTAATGGCGAATAGTGCTAAAAATTGTTGTATGCCGATTCATGAGATACGACACTATCCGGACCCCATTCTACGCCAAAAGACACATCGTGTTGTAAAAATTGACAACACGATCGAGCTCTTGATCGAAGACATGGTAGAAACCATGCACGCGGCGCCGGGAGTCGGGCTCGCCGCAAACCAAATCGGCGTACCGCTCCAGGTGGCGGTCATCGACCTGACTTCACACGAGGAAAAGGAAAAGGGGCATCCTCAGCCGCTCGTCGTGATCATCAATCCCGAGATTCTCTCCCTGGAGGGATCGGTCGTCGAGGAAGAAGGCTGCCTCAGCATCCCCGAGTACACGGAAAAGGTCAAGCGGGCCGCAAAAGTGCGGGTGCGCGCGCAGGACCGGACAGGAAAAAAATTCGAGCTCGAGGCCGAAGGGCTCATGGCAAAAGCCCTTCAGCATGAAATCGACCACCTGAACGGCCTTTTGTACGTGGACAGGCTGAGCCCGCTGAAAAAAAGCGTTTTCAAACGAAGATTTAAAAAGATGGCGCTTGAAGACACATAAGGAAAAGCTTCTCATTCCAAAAGCTCAAATCCCATTTCACGCTGTCAAGCTGATACAGTTTTTTTGCGTTTTAGTTGATTGAACTTGGTGTTATCGGAATGCATTTGCGGTTGGGCGATTAAGCTTCGGTTTTTTTCTATGAAACTCGTATACATGGGCACACCACAGTTCGCGGTGCCGCCGCTTCTGGCGTTAGCCGGGGCGGGTCACGAGATCGCGGGCGTAGTCACGCGGATCGACAAACCGTCGGGAAGGGGCAGGGGCGTTGCCGCGCCTCCCGTCAAACTCGCCGCGCGGCAGCTTGGGTTCACGGCGTATCAACCAAAACGCGTACGGGAACCGGCGTTTCTCGATACCCTCCGGGCGATCGGTCCCGACCTCATCGTGGTTGCGGCCTATGGCCAGATCCTGCCGAAAGACATTCTGACGCTTCCGAAATACGGCTGCGTCAATATTCACGCTTCGCTCCTTCCCGCGTACCGGGGCGCCGCGCCCATCAACTGGGCGATCGTCCGCGGAGACCCGGAGACCGGCATCACCGTCATGCAGATGGACGAAGGCATGGACACGGGGGCAATCCTCATCCAGGAGAGCATTCCCATCGAGCCCCGTGACACCGCGGGAACCCTTACGGAGAAACTCTCGCAGCTCGGATCGAAGCTTATCACGCGTGCGCTGCCGCTCATCGAAGCGGGAACGCTCAAGCCGGCGCTCCAGAACAACGCGAACGCGACACTGGCTCCGCTTTTAAAAAAGGAAGCCGGTCTCATCGATTGGACGCTGCCCGCCGCGGACATCCACAATCGCGTAAGGGGCTTCAGTCCCTGGCCCGGGGCGTACACGTTTCTCGACGGTGACCTGGTCAAGCTGATCGAAACCGAGGCTCTCCCTGGCGAAGGAGAGCCCGCCCTCATGCGCAGGGGGGCGGACAATACGCTTGAAGTGGGCACGGGAAACGGGGTGCTCCGCATCCTCCGCATTCAGCCGGCCGGCAAGAAGCCCATGCTTGCTGCGGATTTTTTGCGCGGCCACCGGGGAGTCGAAGGAAAGAAATTCGAAGCACGAATTTCTAAATCCTAAATAAATTTAAAGCACCAATGCCCCAGGCACTTTGTTTGTTTGGATTTTGAAGCTGTTCAGAATTTCGTATTTCGACATTAGGATTTGAACGAGAGTTATGTCCGAACCTAAAAAACGCATATTCATCGGTCTCATCGTGTTCACGGTGTTTCTCATCACCGCGGTCACCGTGGGGCTCTATCTCATTCCCTACATCGGGCTCAGAAACATCCATCCGCTGGCGCCTAAGGTCGTCTTGCTCACCCTGGGCGTGGTGATCGGCACGCTTATTCTCGGCGTCGCGCTTTTGATCGTCACCCTCGTCAGAGGCAAGGAAGTTTTCTTCGCGGCCAAGCTCCGGGGCATCGTCATCGAAGTGCTTTTCCCCATCATGATCGTCGTGGGCAAGCTTCTCGGCATTTCCAAGGAAAAGATCCAGCAGTCTTTCGTGGAAGTGAACAACCTCCTTGTCCGCGCCAAGTGCGGCGACAGCAAACCCGAGCGCGTCCTGCTGCTCATGCCGCACTGCCTGCAGTTTTCCGACTGCGCCATCAAAATCACGAGCGACGTTTACAAGTGCAAGGCCTGCGGAAAGTGCAAGATCAAGGACCTCGTGGAGCTGGCCCAGAAATACGGCGTGCACCTTTCCGTGGCCACGGGCGGCACACTCGCCCGGAGGCGGGTTGCGGAGGCGAAGCCGCAGGCAATCATCGCCGTGGCCTGCGAGCGGGACCTGACCTCCGGCATCCAGGATTCCTATCCCCTGCCCGTAATCGGCATCCTGAACGACCGCCCGTACGGGCCGTGTTTCAATACCAGCGTCGACATCGGCAAGGTGGCCGACGCCCTCGAATTCCTCGCGAACGGACGTCGTGACGCTCAAAAATAACCCCCGGGAGCGGGCGCTCGAGGTACTCACCCGCGTCGAAGAGGGCGCCTTTGCCGACGCCCTGCTGGACCGTGCGCGGCAGGGCCTCGAAGCCCGCGACTCCTCCTTCCTCCTTGAACTGGTCTATGGGGTCCTCAGAAACCGGACCTTGCTCGACTGGACCCTGAACCAACTGTCCGCCCAGCCCATTGAAAAAACCGACGCGTGGACCAGGAACATCGTTCGGCTCGGCGCGTACCAGATGCTCCACCTCGACAAGATCCCCGTGAGCGCCGCGGTGAACACGTCCGTCGAACTCGCCAAAACTTTCGGGAAAAAACACAGCTACGTAAACGGCCTGCTCCGAAACATGGACCGCAAGCGCGGTTCCCTTACCGGACCCACTTTCAGCGATCCGGTCAAAAAACTTTCCACGCTCTATTCTCATCCCGATTGGCTCGTCAAACGCTGGGAGAAACGCTTCGGCGCTGAACAAACGGAAATACTCCTGCGTGAAAACAACCAACACTCGCCGCTTACCCTGAGGACCAATATTTTCAAGACAACCCGGGAGCGGCTCAAGGACTCTTTGGAAGCGGACGGGGCCACGGTCGAGGAAACGGCTTTTTCGCCGGCCGGGCTCACGCTCCAGTCGTCGCCCGGCGGCCTCCGGACGCTTACCGCGTACGAGAAAGGGTGGTTCATGGTCCAGGATGAAGCGGCCCAGCTTATCGCTCTCTTGCTCGCCCCGCGTCCTGGCGAAACCGTGCTCGACGCGTGCGCCGCCCCGGGCGGCAAAGCAACGCACCTTGCGGAACTTATGGAGAACTCGGGCCGTCTGGTAGCGCTCGAAAGCGATCGCAGCCGAATCGGAAAAATCGAGGAGAACCGCACCCGGCTCGGCTTGACGATCGTCGAGCCCGTGCGGGGCGATGCAACGCGTTATGACCGGGGACGCTTCGACAAGGTCCTGATCGACGCGCCGTGCTCAGGGTTGGGCGTGCTCAGGCGGCACCCCGACGGGCGGTGGAATAAATCGGAAAGCTCGATCCGGGAACGCACCGCCATGCAGCGGGCAATCCTGGAAAACTGCTCAAAACTGCTGAATCCGGGAGGGGCGCTGGTCTATGCCACCTGCACCACCGAGCCCGAGGAAAATGACGACATGATCGAAACATTCCTCAATAATCATCCTGATTTTGCTCTTGACGATCCGAGGCCTCTTCTCCCGGCGCCGGCCGCCAAGCTTGTGGACGCGGGAAACTTCTTCCGTACGTTTCCCGGGGAAATGAGAACAATGGACGGCTTTTTCGGCGCGAGAATGATAAAACGATAGGCCCTGCGGGAAGATCCCTGCTGTGAAGTTTCCCGGATTACAACGTGTTGAGATAGGCGATGAGCTCGCCCATTTCCTCTTCGGAAAGATAGGCAAAGGACGGCATGCGGCCCCTCGGCTGCCGGAGCTGAAACCGGATGCTCTCCGCCGTTGCCGGGTTCTTGCTGATCGGGAGCAGCGAGTTTTTGAGCAGACCCTTGAGCCCGGGACCCACGATCGTGTTCGTG
>JBGPHF010000046.1:0-8565 GCA_041484215.1 Nitrospirota bacterium | reverse complement strand
CTGAAATTTTTGTCGTCACGGATTGCTTCGCCGTCTGGCGTCTGGTGCTCCACGCGAAAGTGAGCCCCGCAGGATTCATCCCGCTGCAATGCGTCTCTTGTCAAGAGTTCGGCGAACTCGATGAAATCAGCGACGCGGCCGGCTTTTTCAAGTTCCTGGTTCAGCTCCATGCCGCTGCCCGGAATGGTTATGTTCTGCCAGAACTCAGCCCGCAACTCCGGGATACGCTTAAGCGCCTCTTTCAAACTTGCTTCGCTGCGCGACATGCCGACATTGTTCCACATAAGTGTCCCAAGCTCGCGATGAAATTCGTGGGCGGTTTTTTTGCCTTTGACCGAAAGCAGCCGTTTGGTGAACCCCGAAACCTCTTCCCGGGATTGTGTAAATTCCGGAGCTTCTGATGTAGCAGCGCCCGGCTTCGCAGTCGCCAGATAGTTCGCAATGGTATAGGGAACAATGAAGTAACCGTCCGCAAGTCCCTGCATCAAGGCACTTGCGCCTAGCCTGTTTGCGCCGTGATCGGAAAAATTCGCTTCCCCGAGTACGAACAGGCCGGGCAGATTGCTCTGGAGATCGTAGTCCACCCAGAGACCGCCCATGGCATAATGCGGCGCGGGATAGATGCGCATGGGTTGTTTGTAGGCCGTTTCATCCGTAATGCGTTCGTACATTTCGAAAAGGTTGCCGTAGCGCTCGCGAATTGTATCTTCGCCCAAGCGTTTGATTGCGTCGGAGAAGTCGAGATACACGCCGCGTCCGCCCGGCCCCACGCCCCTGCCCTCGTCACAAACTTCTTTAGCGGCCCGCGACGTGACATCGCGCGCAGCAAGGTTCCCGAACGAGGGGTATTTGCGTTCAAGGTAATAGTCCCGCTTAGCCTCGGGAATAGCATCCGGATGCCGGGTGTCGCCCTTCGTTTTTGGGACCCAGACGCGGCCGTCGTTCCTGAGTGATTCGGACATGAGTGTGAGTTTGGCCTGATGCTCGCCCGTGACCGGGATGCAGGTGGGGTGGATCTGGGTATAGCAGGGGTTCGCGAAGAAGGCGCCCTTCTTGTATGCGCGGAACGTTGCGTTGCAGTTCGACATGACTGAATTCGTTGTAAGGAAAAAGACATTGGAGTATCCGCCGGAACAGAGGCAAACAGCGTCAGCGGCATGAGACTCGATCCTCCCGGTGGCCAGATCGCGCACCGTGACACCCTTGGCGTGGCCATCAACGACAACAAGGTCGAGCATCTCCGTTCGCGCGTGGAGCGTGACGGTCCCTTCCCTCACCTGACGAGAGAAAGCGCCGTACGCACCGAGAAGAAGCTGCTGCCCTGTCTGGCCGCGCGCGTAAAAGGTGCGCGAGACTTGTGCGCCTCCGAAGGAGCGCGTTGCGAGATAGCCCGCGTAGTCCCGTGCAAAGGGAACACCCTGGGCCACGCACTGGTCGATGATATTCACGGAAAGCTGGGTAAGGCGGTACACGTTCGCTTCGCGGGAACGGAAGTCGCCTCCCTTGATGGTATCGTAGAACAGCCGCTCGATGCTGTCCCCGTCGTTTGGGTAATTCTTTGCTGCGTTGATCCCGCCCTGGGCCGCGATGCTGTGTGCCCGGCGCGGCGAGTCTTGGGTGCAGAAAACGACCACGTTGTAGCCCAGCTCGCCCAGGGATGCGGCGGCCGAGGCCCCCGCAAGGCCCGTGCCGATGACGATGACGCGGTACTTGCGCTTGTTCGCCGGGTTGACCATCTTCAGCTCTGTGAGGCGCTTATCCCATTTTTCATGCAAAGGGCCTGAGGGTATTTTACTATCGAGGATCATAGAGGGTCCTTTTTGCCACGGAGGCACTGAGACACAGAGAAAATCATGAGTAGGCTGACACTAACATAGAATTCAATTAGATTCTCGTCATTGGAGCATATCCGTGTTTATACGTGGCCAAAGCTGCCTACGGTTTTAAAATTCCCGTTGCAATCGAAATCGGTATCGTCGCGTATGCCAGGAACAGGAGCACCGCTGCCAGCATCCCGATCTTTATCACCACCGGCAAGGTCCTGTCATTGTTCAATCCCTCAGTCTGGATAGAACTCTCGATTCCGTGGAGCAGGTGCAGTCCGAGCGAGAAAACGCCGATTACGTACAATGCCGCGATTCCCGCCTTATGAAAGCTCTTGAGCACCATGGTCAGCACATCCGGCCGGCCGAGGTTGTCAAGATGGGTTATGGCGGCGAGGGACGGATCGATGACCTGGAGTGTGAAGTGCAGAAGGTGATACATAAGGAAGAGCGCGATTACGAGCCCGCTCCAGATCATGGTTCTCCCCGCGAAGGACGCCTTTCGGTAGAGCGTGATAGCATAGGCGTCGGGCTTTGCTTTCCGGTTCTCCAGCTTGAGAATGATTGCGTAGTAGGTGTGCAAAATGACCGAAATGAACAGAAGCGTCCGCGATGACCAGAGGATGATGACATAAGGCCAGTGGCGCAAACCCTCGGCATAGGCGTTTATAACGCCGGCGAAAAGAGTGTAGTTACCGAGCACGTGGGCTACCACGTAGAAGATCATGAATTGGCCAGTCAGGGCCATTGTTATTTTTTTACCTACTGTGGAGGTGGGGAAGCGCATCATTATTCCTTAAAGGTCAAACTATGTTTTACTACAGAGACACAGAGACTCGGAGAAAAGCGATGCAGATCAGTATGCCGCTGATGAACACGGATTCACACTGGTCAAAAAGTTACGATTTACTCTATTCCACAATCCCGCCTTCCGTCATTTTCCGCGGATCAAGCAGTTTGTCCAGCTCTTCCTTCGAAAGATTCGTCATCTCAGCCGCGACTTCCTTCAACGACCTTCCCTCGGCATAGGCCTTCTTTGCGATTTGTGCGGCCTTGTCGTAGCCGATAACGGAATTCAGCGCTGTCACGAGAATCGGGTTCTTGTCCACGAGACTCGCCACGCGTTCGCGATTCACGGTAAATCCGGCAACGGCTTTGTCGGCGAATAATCTCGAAGCGTTGCCGAGGAGCGTTATCGACTGGAGAAGGTTGTGGGCGATCACAGGAAGCATTACGTTCAGTTCAAAGTTTCCCTGCTGGTTCGCAATCGTTATGGCCGCGTCATTTCCCGTGACCTGGGCAGAGACCATCATCATCATTTCGCACATCACCGGGTTCACCTTGCCCGGCATGATGCTCGAGCCCGGCTGAAGCGCGGGGAGCGATATCTCGCCCAGCCCCGCGATGGGTCCGCTGTTCATCCACCTGAAGTCGTTCGCCATCTTCATGAACGACGATGCGGTGGCCTTCAATTGTCCGGAAAGCTCGACCGCTGTATCCATGACCGCCTGAGCAGCGAAATGATTTTCCGTCTCGACAAAAGGGAGCTTGGTGCGGCCGGCAAGCCTTTGAGCAACGATCTTGCCGAAATCCTTAGGCGTGTTGATACCTGTACCCACGGCTGTGCCGCCGATCGCGAGCTTCGCAAGACGGGGTAGAGACGATTCGATCCGGTCGATGCTCTGCTGCACCTGAAAGGCCCAGCCACTGATCTCCTGGCCCAGCTTTATCGGCGTGGCGTCCATCAAATGGGTGCGGCCTGTCTTTACGATGCCTCGAAACTCCAGTTCACGCTTCATGAGCGTTACATGCAGGTGCTTGAATGCCGGAAGGAGCACTTCGCTTACTTCAAGATACGCGCTCACATGGATGGCGGTGGGGATGACGTCATTGGACGACTGTCCCCTGTTCACGTCGTTGTTCGGGTGAACCGGCTTCGCTGTTGGACCAAGGAGCTGTGTTGCGCGGCTCGCGAGCACCTCGTTGGCGTTCATGTTCGTTGAAGTGCCGGAGCCGGTCTGGAAAATGTCGAGTGGAAACTGCTCGTCCCACTTCCCTTCAGCCACTTCGAGCGCGGCCAGGTGGATCGCGTTCGCGAGCTGCGCGTCCAGGAGCCCCAGGCCCGCGTTCACTTCGGCCGCAACCGCCTTGATCAGGCCGAGGGCGCGGATGAAGACGCGGGGAAAGCGGATTCCGCTCACGGGAAAGTTCTCGATTGCCCGCTGTGTCTGCGCACCGTAAAGCGCGTCAGCGGGAACGTTCACTTCACCGAGCGAGTCTTTTTCTTTGCGAAAGTCAGGCATAACGATTTCTCAATTATATCTTTTTTAATTGTTTTTTGCACGTGATTTTGCATTGACCGGTTGACCAGAACAGCAGTTGCTTCTATAATAAGCCATAAGGAGATTTAACCATGGAAGCATTCTGTCCGCCCCATATATGCACCCCCAACCCCAGTCCCAGCTACAGCATCACGATCCGCGCGGAGATCGACAACCGCATCGGCATGTTCGCCAGGATAGCCACTGCCATCGGGAGCTCCGGCGGAGACCTGGGCTCCGTGGACATCGTGCGCGCGGAAAAGGGGAAGATCATCCGGGACATCACGGTGAACGCCAGCAACGAAGAGCACGAAAAGGCCATCGTGCGGGCGATCAAGACCGTGGCCGGCGTCAAGGTGCTGCGGGTGATGGACCGGACGTTCTTTGCCCACGAAGGGGGAAAGATCGAGGTCAAGAACAAGCTGCCCGTGCGCGACCGGAACGACCTTTCTCAGGTCTATACGCCCGGCGTTGCGCGTGTGTGCAGGGACATCCAGGAAAACCCGGAACACGCCTACCGGTACACGATCAAGGGAAACTCCGTGGCCATCGTGTCCGACGGCACCGCGGTCCTGGGCCTGGGCGACATCGGACCCAACGCAGCGCTCCCGGTGATGGAAGGCAAGGCAATGATCTTCAAGGAGTTCGCCGGGATCGACGCTTTTCCGATTGTGCTGGCGACGAAGGACGTGGACGAGATCGTGATGACGGTGAAGAACATAGCGCCCGCCTTCGGCGGGATCAACTTGGAGGACATCTCTGCCCCGCGCTGCTTTGCGGTCGAAGCGCGGCTGCGGAAACTGCTCGATATCCCCGTGTTCCATGACGATCAGCACGGCACCTCGGTCGTCGTGCTGGCGGCGCTCATCAACGTCTCGCGTCTGTTTCGGCGCGAGTTGAAAAAATTCAAGGTCGTTGTATCCGGCGCGGGCGCGGCAGGCTCCGCCGTGGCTCGGATCATCCTGGCTTCCGGAGTCAGGGACGTGATCGTATGCGACAGGACCGGGGCGATTTACGCCGGCAGAAAGGCGGGCATGGACCCGGCGAAGCGCACCCTCGCGAAGATCACCAATCCGCGGAAAGTCAAAGGGAGCATTTCAGACGCTTTGAAGGGCGCGGACGTTTTCATCGGCGTTTCCGCGCCGAACGTGATCACCGCCGAGGACATCGGGCGCATGGCAAAGGGCCCCGTGGTCTTTGCCCTGGCCAACCCGGATCCCGAGATCGCGCCCGAGGAGGCGCTGCCGCTCGTCCGGGTCATGGCGACAGGGCGCTCGGATTACCCGAACCAGATCAACAACATGCTTGGCTTTCCCGGCATCTTTCGGGGCCTCCTGGATGTGCGGGCGCGGGGGGTGAACGAGGAGGTCAAGCTCGCAGCTGCACGGGCAATCGCTGACAGCGTTGCAAAGCAAGACCTGCACGAGGATTACATCATCCCGAGCCCGTTCGATCGCTCGGTCGTAGCATCCGTTGCTTCAGCCGTTGCCGCGGCGGCGAAAAAGACGGGGTTGGCGAGATGACAGGGGAACCCAGACACTGAGGTAAAACATGAACCGTAACCACGAGCGTTTGCATCTTGACGAGAAGGGGCTTCGGAGCGTCGGCATGACCGAACTGCAGGCCGTTTACGCGGCCCTCGCTTTGTCGCAGGAGGAACTCGACATCCTGTCCGCGCCGCGCAGGATACTGACCGTCAACTTTCCCGTGAAGATGCCCTCGGGAAAAACGCGGATGTTTACGGGCTACCGCGTGCAGTACAGCGACGCCCGCGGCCCATCCAAGGGCGGCATCCGTTTTCATCCCGAAATGAACGAGGAGCATACCCGGGAGCTTGCTTTTCTCATGGCCTTGAAATGCGCGGTCGTGAACATTCCCTTCGGCGGATCGAAGGGCGGCGTCGTGGTCGATCCTCTGAAGCTGAGCCAGGGCGAGCTGGAACTCGTGACGCGCGGCTATATCCGGGCGATCGCGGACTTTATCGGGCCGTACAAGGACATTCCCGCGCCGGACGTGTACACCGACGAGCACATCATGGCGTGGATCCTGGACGAATATGAACGGATCAAGCGCGAACATATCCCCGCGGTGGTGACCGGCAAGCCTCCGGAACTGGGCGGCATCCACGTGCGGCGCTACTCCACTGCTCTGGGCGGGGTTCACGTGCTGGAACAGGCCATGAAGGAACGCACCATGACGCCCGGAGAAACGCGCGTCGCGGTGCAGGGCTTCGGGAACGTGGGAGAGAACGCGGCCCGCATTCTTCACCACTGGGGCTACCGCGTCGTAGCGGTGAGCGATGTGAACGGCGGCATCCTGGACCCGGCGGGGCTCGATATCTCCGTTCTCCGGCGGCACAAGCACAAGACGGGCACGGTCGTGGGGTTCGAGGGCGCAACAGCGGTTACGAACGCCGAACTTCTGACAACGGACTGCGACGTCCTGATCCCCGCTGCGCTCTCGAACCAGATCGATGAGACCAATGCCCGCGACGTGAAGGCGCAGATCGTTCTTGAACTCGCCAACGCTCCCACCACTGCGGCGGCGGACGATATCCTCTTCGAGCGCAACGTCTCGGTCATCCCTGACATCCTCGCCAACGCCGGCGGGGTCGTGGTGAGCTACTTCGAGTGGAGCCAAAACCTCTCCAACGACGCCTGGCCCGAAGACAAGGTGTTGAAGCGCCTGCAGGAAGTCATGATTACCGCGTATAACGATGTTCACGGCCATTGCCGTGAAACGCGCTGCAGCATGCGCAAGGCCGCGTACGAGCTTGCGGTCAAGAGGATCTTGTATGCCGAGCGCCTGCGCGGGAACCTGTAGGCAAGAGTAAAAAAGCCAATCTTGATAAAATCGCCAATCCGTGTATACTTGGGGCCCATGAAAACGAAAAAGAACCTTATCATCGTCGGGGAACGCGTCCTGATCGACCCCGACGAGCGTATGGACAAGACGGCATCGGGGCTCTACCTACCGCCCACGGTAAAGGAAAAAGAAAAAATCATGGGCGGCCGCGTCGTGAAAACCGGGCCGGGCCATGCGATCCCGGACTCGACGCCGGACGAGTCCTGGACCTCGAAGAAAAAAGAAGTGAAATACATTCCGCTCCAGGCGGCGGAAGGCGATTACGCCATTTTTCTCAAGGACGCGGCAATGGAGATCGAGTTCGAGGAGAAAAAATATCTTATCGTTCCCCATTCCGCGATCCTTGCCCTGGTCAGGACGGAGCTCTCGGAAGAGAGCTGAATTACGCCGCAACCTGCCCTCTCTTTGGCCCTGCTCCACTCTCCCGCCTGAACCTGTCGCAAACAAAATGTGCTAAAATGGAAATAGATGTATTGAGCAGTTCCGTAAAAACGCGAGAAGCTTCGATGTGTTTGAAAAAACGGACAAACCTGGATCCGTTTAGTCACGGGATTTTCCCCAAAAGCTGCGAGGCGCTTGAGCATGAAGAAAAACCTGACCCGTAAAATTCTCGAGGCCCATCTGGCGGAAGGGGAGCTGGTGCCCGGCAAAGAGATCGGCATCCGGATCGATCATACGTTGCTGCAGGACGCGACCGGTACGCTCGCCATGCTCGAGTTCGAGGCCCTGGGGCTCGACCGGGTAAAGGCTGAGCTGTCCGCGCAGTATGTGGACCACAACCTTCTCCAGACGGACAACAAGAACGCGGACGACCACAAGTTCCTTCAGACGGCCGCGGCCCGGTACGGCATCCATTTCAGCAAACCCGGCAACGGCGTTTCACACCAGGTGCACATGGAGCGCTTCGGCGTTCCGGGCAAGACGCTTCTGGGTTCAGACAGCCACACGCCGGGAGCGGCAGGGGTCTCGATGCTCGGCATCGGGGCAGGCGGCCTCGACGTGGCACTGGCCATGGCGGGCCATCCCTATCATCTCCCTTGCCCCCAGGTGCTGGGGGTCAAGCTCTTGGGCAAGCTCCCCGACTGGGTGAGCGCCAAGGACGTGATCCTCGAAATGCTGCGGCGCTACGACGTCAAAGGCTGCGTGGGGAAGATTATTGAATATTACGGTCCGGGCGTACTGTCGTTGTCCGCTACCGACCGCGAGACCATCGGCAACATGGGCACCGAGACCGGAGCGACAACCTCGATATTCCCCTCCGACGAGAGGACGCGGGAATATCTGGTCGGGCAGGAGCGGGGCGACGCATGGCTGCCGCTCGCGGGGGACGAAGGCGCGGAGTATGACGAGAAGATTAAGATAGACCTTTCGAAACTCGAACCGCTGATCGCCAAGCCGTCATCTCCGGGGAACGTGGTCCCGGTGCGCGAAGTCGCTGGGTTGAAAGTGGACCAGGCGATCGTGGGCAGCAGCGTCAACTCCTCGTACCGCGACCTCATGATCGCGGCAAAGATGCTCGAAGGCCGCAAGGCCCATCCGGATACGTCGTTTCACGT
>JBGPHF010000045.1:0-8628 GCA_041484215.1 Nitrospirota bacterium | reverse complement strand
CATCGGATGCCGGTTCTGCATGGCCGCCTGCCCCTACGGCGCGCGGAGCTTCAATTACCGGGACCCGCGTCCCTTCATCAAGGTCGAAAACAAGGAATATCCCACGCGCACCAAGGGCGTGGTCGAGAAATGCACGTTCTGCACCGAGCGGCTGGCGATCGGAAAGCTTCCGGCCTGCGTGGAAGCCGCGCCCAAGGGCGGGCTGATATTCGGCGACCTGGCGGACAAAAATTCCGAGGTCAGGAAACTCGTCGAGACCCGCTACACCATCCGGCGCAAGGCCGAACTCGGGACCGGGCCGAGCGTTTATTACCTGATAGGAGGCAACGAGCATGCTTGAGAAAGGGTTCGAAGGCGGTAAAAAATATTGGGCATGGATGATTTTCCTGGGCTTTTTCATCGCCTCGGGAGTCTACTACTACCTTCAGCAGTTCAACTACGGCTTGGGCCTGACCGGTCTCTCGCGTGACGTTTCGTGGGGCCTGTACATCGGCCAGTTCACGTTCCTGGTAGGCGTCGCAGCTTCGGCCGTAATGCTCGTGATCCCGCACTATCTGCACGATTACAAGAAATTCGGCAAGATCGTGATCCTGGGAGAGTTCCTCGCCATTTCGGCGGTCACCATGTGCATCCTGTTCATCTTCGTGGACATGGGCCAGCCCATGAGGATCATGAACGTGGTGCTCCATCCCACGCTCAACTCCGTCATGTTCTGGGACTCGGTCGTGCTGTCGGGCTACCTCTTCCTGAACCTCGTGATCGGCTGGGTCACGCTCGGTTCCGACCGGAAAGGCGTGCCGCCTCCCAAGTGGATCAAACCGTTCATTTACTTGTCCATCCCCTGGGCAGTCAGCATCCACACGGTCACGGCGTTCTTGTACGCTGGCCTCCCCGGACGGCACTTCTGGCTTTCCGCGGTCATGGCTGCCCGGTTCCTGGCTTCGGCCTTTGCCGGCGGTCCGTCGCTCTTGATCCTCCTGGCCCTGATCGTGCGGAAAGTAACCAAGTTCGATCCGGGCAAGGAGCCGATCCAGACCTTGGGAACGATCGTGGCCTACGCCATGTTCGCCAACGTTTTCCTCCTCGGCCTGGAGTTCTTTACCGCGTTCTACAGCAACATCCCGGGCCACATGGAGTCCTTCAAGTACCTGTATGCCGGGCTTGACGGGCACACGGAACTCGTGCCCCTGATGTGGACTTCGAGCGCCTTTGCCGCGTTGTCGCTGTTCATGCTCCTGATCCCGGCTATCCGGCGGAACGAGGCAACGCTCTCGCTCGCCTGCATCATGCTGTTCATCTCGCTCTGGATCGACAAGGGTTTCGGCCTGATCATCGGCGGTTTCGTGCCGAACATGCTGAACCAGGTGCGGACCTACTGGCCCACGAGGCAGGAGTCGATCATTACCCTGGGCGTCTGGTGCATAGGGTTTCTCGTACTGACCTTCCTGTATAAAATCGCCGTTTCGGTCAGGGAAGAAACCGCAGGGGTCGATATCGAGCATTAGTCCCCGTTTCTCAAAGCATTTCGTCTTCAATCGGGCTCATCCCATTCCGGGTGGGCCCGTTTTTTATCTTCATTTCTTGCTTGATTTTATCCGCCCTGCCGGGTAATATGACGTGCTTTTGAAACTTTACTTTTATTGAAGGAGGAACCAGATCACATGTACATGGTAACAATCAACAGGGACAAATGCGACGGCGACGGCACCTGCGTGAATATGTGTCCGCAGGCCGTGTTTAAGGTTGAAGGCGGCAAGGCCGATCCGGTGAACATGTCCGAGTGCATCAACTGCCTGACCTGCGTGGAAAACTGCCCGCAGCAGGCCATTACGGTAAACGAAATCTAGGCCAAGTCTTTTTGAAGCAGCGACCCATCCAAAGGGGACCGGCGAACAGCCAGTCCCCTATTTTTTGCACTCACACGGACGGGACAAGCTGTTGAAATGGCTCCTCGCAGACAGCTTCTCCTTGGTAGCCTGAGAATTATTATTCTTGAATAAGCGGCTCGAAAACGACCGGTTGTACCGCAAAATCCCATGTCTTTCACGCTTTTCCGTCTGAAAAACCACAGAAAAAATAGTTGCAACGAGTTTTAAGATATTGTATATTCACACACTATGCAGATGACGATTACGGAAAAGATACTGGCTGCTCACTGCGGCAAAAAAGAAGTGAAGCCCGGCGAATTGATCAACGCGAAACTCGATCTCGTACTGGCAAACGACATCACGGCGCCGATCGCGATCAAGGAGTTCCGCGCGACGGGGGCAAAAAAAGTGTTCGATCCCGACCGGATCGCGCTTATCCCGGACCACTTCGCGCCGAACAAGGATATTGCCTCGGCCGAACAATGCAGCCTGCTCCGCCAATTCGCGCGCGAGCATAATCTCTCGCTCTACTTCGAGGTAGGCAGGATGGGCGTGGAGCATGCGCTCCTTCCTGAACAGGGGATCGTGGTGCCCGGCGACGTGGTTATCGGCGCGGACAGCCATACCTGTACCTACGGCGGTCTGGGCGCGTTCTCGACCGGCGTGGGCAGCACCGACGTGGCGGCCGCCATGATCACGGGCGAGGCCTGGTTCAAGGTGCCCGAGAGCATGAAGTTCATCTACACGGGCAAACTCGGCAAGTGGGTCGGCGGCAAGGACATCATCTTAAAAACGATCGGCGATATCGGCGTGGACGGCGCTCTGTACCGCGCCATGGAATTCACGGGCGAAACGATCAAGAAACTTCCGATGTCCGGCAGGCTAACGATCTGCAACATGGCGATCGAGGCCGGCGGCAAGAACGGCATCATCGAACCGGACGAGATCACCGAAAAATACGTTTCGAAGCGGGCACGACGCAAATACAAGTTCTACAAGTCCGATAAAAAGGCGATGTACGCCGATGTGCGCGAGTACGATCTCACGAGCATGGAACCCCAAGTGGCCTGCCCGCACCTGCCCGAAAACGTGAAGCCGGTATCCGCGCTCAGGGCGATCAACATCGACCAGTCCGTTGTGGGCTCCTGTACGAACGGCAGGATCGAGGACATGCGCGAGGCCGCCAAGGTGATCAAGGGCCATAAAGTGCATCCCTACGTCCGCATGATCGTGATCCCCGCGACCCAGGCGGTGTATAAGCAGTGCATCAAGGAGGGACTCACGGACATCTTCATCGACGCGGGCGCGGCCTTCAGCACACCGACCTGCGGCCCCTGCCTCGGCGGGCACATGGGCATCCTCGCGGCGGGCGAGCGGTCCATTTCGACGACCAACCGGAACTTCGTCGGAAGGATGGGTTCTCCCAAGAGCGAAGTCTATCTCTCCAACCCGGCGATCGCGGCGGCATCGGCCGTGCTCGGCAGGATCGGCAGACCGGAAGAATTGAAGTAAAACTTTTAACCACAGAGGTCACAGAGAAGAAATAAATATTTACTCTCGGTTTTCTCTGCGTCCTCCGTGGTAGATTACGAGGTTTTTAATGAAATTCACTGGCAATGCATGGAAATTCGGGGCTGATGTCGATACGGACGCGATCATTCCCGCGCGATACCTGAACACCTCCGATCCCATTGAGCTGGCGAAGCACTGCATGGAAGATTCCACGAACCCGGAGTTCATGAAAAAGATGAAACCCGGCGACATCATGGTCGCTGAGAAGAACTTCGGCTGCGGCTCGTCCCGCGAACACGCGCCGATCGCGATCAAGGCGGCCGGCGTGTCCTGCGTGGTGGCCAGGAGCTTCGCCCGGATTTTCTACCGCAACTGCTTCAACATGGGGCTCCCGATCTTCGAGAGCGCGGAGGCGGTGGACGGGATCAAAGAGGGCGACCGGATCGAAGTGGATGCGGACGCGGGCGTGATTAGAAATCTTTCGACGAACAAGACCTTTCCCGTCGCGCCCGTGCCGCCGTTCATGCAGGAATTGATCGCGGCCGGCGGGCTCATGGCATACACGAAGAAGAAGGCGGGCCTCTAGTTGACGGCGTGCTTCAAACTGATGCAAGCGCTCCAACCGGGCAAACAGCCGCAATCCGTTTCATTCTGTGAGCCCTGTGTATATTTCAGCGAAAACCTCGATTCGTCCTATTCCTCATCCAACGGACCTTCGCAGCACTCCTGTGGATTAGATTTTATCCCCTGCGACGACGCGTGCACTGAGATGCGGACGAATAATTGCAGCGCGAGAAAAGCAAAAAGTTAAGATTTATTCGGCCGCGGATAAGATCTGAAAAAGCGGATTAAGATTTAAAGACAATGCAAAAGCTTTATCCGGATTTTCTGCGTAAATCCGTGTCCTGAGCGTTTCTAAAGATCTGGAGGAATCATCATACATGGCTAAGACCTACAAGATAGCAACGATCCCCGGCGACGGCACCGGGCCGGAAGTCGTCGGAGAAGCGGTAAAAGTCATCAACGCTGCCGCTGCTAAGGGCGGGTTCAAACTCGAATTCACTGAGTTCGACTTCGGCGCCGCACGCTATTTGAGGACCGGCGAAACCCTCCCGGACAGCGCGATCGCCGAGTTCAGGAAGTTCGACTCCATGTTCCTGGGCGCCATCGGGCATCCCGATGTCAAGCCCGGCATTCTCGAAGCAGGCATCCTGCTCAAGATACGCTTCGTCCTGGACCAGTACATCAATCTTCGGCCGGTAAAGCTTTATCCCAACGTGGACACCCCGCTCAAGGATAAGGGGCCCGAGGACATCGACTTCGTGGTCATCCGCGAGAACACGGGCGGCATCTATACGGGCCACGGCGGGGCCACTCGCGTGGGCACGAGTGAGGAAATCGCCACACAGCTCATGGTCTACGACCGCCGCACGGTCGACCGTTGCCTCAAGTACGCGTTCGAACTGAAGCGCAAGCGGAACGCAGCGAACCCGAAGTACGCGGCAAAGCCGATCACGCTTATTCACAAACGGAACGTGCTGACTCATTGCGGGGACCTCTGGTACCGGGCGTTCGAGGAGATGGGTGCGAAGCAGTATCCGGACCTCAAACGAGACTACAACCACATCGACGCCGCGAACATGTGGTTCGTGAAGAACCCCGAATGGTTCGACGTGGCGGTCACGGAAAACCTGTTCGGCGACATCATCACCGACTTGGGCGCCATGATCCAGGGCGGGCTTGGCGTGGCCTCCGGCGGGAACATCAATCCCGACGGTGTTTCCATGTTCGAACCCATGGGCGGCAGCGCGCCGAAGTACGCGGGCCGGAAGGAGATCAATCCCATGGCGGCCATCGGCGCGGCGATGATGATGCTCGATTCACTCGGAGAAACGAAGTCGTCACAGGCGATCGAAGCCGCCATGATCGCGACCATGAAGAAGATGAAGACCCAGGCCGCGGGGAAGATGGGCATGTCCACGACGGAAGTAGGGGATATGGTTGCGGGGCTGGTGTAATATCCGGTTCGCCGATTTAGAGAAAGAGGCCCGAAATGATTGCAGGTGTTCAAAAGCTCACGAGGGAAATACTGTTCCATACGCCCCTCAAGCGGTATTTCTTCCCGAAGTATCTCTATAATTTCACGCCCCCCCAGTTATGCTTTCTCTGTCAATGCATAGAGGAGACCAAGCATGTTGCAGGTTCCCTTGCGGAAGTCGGCTGCGCGAATGGATTAACAACGATATTCCTCAACAAGTACATGACCTGCCAAAATATCGAAAAAGTCTACTATACCATTGACACGTTTTCCGGTTTTGTCGCTGATGATGTCCGGTATGAAGTGACGAACCGGGGGAAAACTGAAAAGCTGTTTAAACGGTTTCAGGTGAATAAGAAGAAATGGTTTGATGGGACAATGCGGTCGAACGACATCAGCCGGGTCCGTTCCTTCGAAGCGGACATCAACAAGTTCGATGTCGCCGCGCTCGGCCCCCTGTCCTTTGTCCTGCTGGATGTCGACCTGTACCGGCCGATAAAAAAGGCCCTGCCTGAGCTGTTTGAGATGCTGAGCCCGGGCGGAATTTTGATCGTGGACGACTGCGACCCTTTGCATATACGATGGGATGGATCGGACCAGGCATATAAAGAATTCATGAAAGAACTAAATCAGCCGAGCCAGGTGATGCACGGGAAATTAGGGGTTATTCGAAAGCCGGTCTAACACAAAGGTTTCCGGTCCCGGGTCAACCCGGACCGCGAACGTGAAATCTTAATCAGGAGCAAGGCAATGAAACGAGTAGGTATTATCGGTTGGCGCGGCATGGTGGGCTCGGTGCTCATGGGCCGGATGAAGGAAGAGAAGGATTTCGATCTTGTCGAGCCGGTGTTCTTCACGACGTCGAATGTGGGCGGCAAGGGGCCCAATATCGGCAAGGACGTTCCCGCGCTCAAGGACGCGAAAAATATCGACGAGCTCAGGAAGCTCGATGTCGTCATTTCCTGCCAGGGCGGAGAATACACCGCCGAGGTTTATCCCAAGCTTCGCGAGTCCGGCTGGAAGGGCTACTGGATCGACGCGGCATCATCGTTGCGAATGGAGAAGGACGCAATAATCATCCTCGATCCGGTGAATTTGAACGTGATAAAGGACGGTCTTGCCAGGGGCATCAAGAACTACATCGGCGGCAATTGCACAGTGTCACTCATGCTGATGGCCCTGGGTGGTCTTTACGAGCGAGGACTGGTGGAATGGATGAGTGCTATGACCTACCAGGCTGCTTCGGGCGCGGGCGCCAACAATATGCGCGAACTTCTGAAGCAGATGGGGTCGATCCATGGAACGGTGAAGCTCTTGCTGGACGACCCGGCAGGCGCGATTCTCGAGATCGACCGTAAAGTATCGGACCATATCCGCTCGGAAGCCTATCCCAAGGAGTTCTTCGGTGTGCCGCTCGCAGGCTCGGTCATTCCCTGGATCGACAAACAGCTCGAAAACGGCCAGAGCAAGGAAGAGTGGAAGGGCCAGGCCGAGACGAACAAGATCCTGGGCCGCGAGGGAAACCCGATACCGATCGACGGGACCTGCGTTCGCGTCGGCGCCATGCGCTGCCATAGCCAGGCTCTCACGATCAAGATGACCAAGGACGTGCCGCTTGCCGAGATCACGGACATGATCGCGAAACACAACAAATGGGTGAACGTGGTGCCGAACGTGCGAGAGATTACGGTGAAGGAACTCACTCCTGCCGCGATCACCGGAACGCTCACGGTTCCCGTGGGCAGGCTGCGCAAAATGAACATGGGGCCGACGTTCCTGAACGCCTTCACCTGCGGCGACCAGCTCCTCTGGGGCGCCGCGGAACCACTCCGGAGAATGCTCAGGATCGTGGTGGAAAAATAAAAAATACGGAGAACCACAGAGAGCACAGAGCAGAGGCTTTGTAAAAACTCATCTCGGCGACCTCGGTGATTAATTTTTATTGATGCTCAAGAAAAAAGCGAAATACATAGTCGCCGTTGCCGGCGCCACCGGCGCAGTGGGCAGGGAAATGGTCGCGATCCTCGAGGAGCGGGACTTTCCGGTGGGAGAGCTTGTGCCGCTCGCATCCGATCGCTCCGAAGGCGAGCGGCTGGAGTTCAAAGGCAAGCACGTGATTGTCCGCAGGTTGACCGAAGACTCCTTCAAGAACGTGGATATCGCGCTCTTCTCGGCCGGTTCGGAGCGCAGCCTTGAATTCGCACACGCGGCGGTAAAATCCGGCGCCGTGGTCATAGACAACTCGAGCGCCTTTCGCATGGACCCGAAGGTACCGCTCGTGGTGCCGGAAGTAAACGCGCAGGCGATCGCGAAACATTCCGGCATCATCGCCAATCCGAACTGTTCGACCATCGGTATGGTTCTGGCATTGAAACCGCTTCACGACGCGGCCGCGATCAAGCGCATCGTGGTCACCACGTTTCAATCCGTGTCAGGCACGGGCAAAAAGGGGATAGACGAGCTCGCCCAGCAGACCGTTGCGCTTTTGAACTTCCGGGACGTCGAAACCAAGGTATATCCGCACCAGATCGCGTTCAACTGCCTGCCGCACATCGACTCCTTCCTCGACAATGGCTATACCAAAGAAGAGATGAAGCTGGTGAACGAGACCAGAAAAATCCTGGAGCACGATGCCCTTCGCGTGACGGCCACTACCGTGCGCGTGCCCGTGTTCCGGTGCCACTCGGAAGCGATCAATGTCGAGACGGAGAGGAAGCTTTCAGCCAATGAGGCGCGGGCGCTCCTTTCCGGCGCTCCCGGCGTCATCGTCTACGACGATCCGCGGAAGGACCTGTATCCGCTGGCGATCGACCTCGTGGGCAAGGACGAAGTGTACGTGGGCAGGATCAGAGAAGATGAATCGGTCCCGAACGGTTTAAATATGTGGGCTGTGTTCGACAACCTCAGGAAGGGCGCGGCGCTGAACGCGGTCCAGATCGCGGAGCAGTTGATTCAATAAAACCTATTTAGCCCGATGTACAAAATACTATCCAAAATATTCGACAAACTCGAACGGGGCTTGAGCCCGAGGGATAAAACCGTCCTCGTCTCCCTCATGCTTATCATCGCGGTCCTGGGCCTTGTGCTTGCCGTCCGGTACTACAACTATATTCAGAAAAACCCGGAATTCTGCAACAGTTGCCACCTGATGGAAGAGGCCTATACCGCGTGGAAACTCTCGGGCCACCGGAACATGGTGTGCCAGGACTG
>JBGPHF010000044.1:0-8739 GCA_041484215.1 Nitrospirota bacterium | reverse complement strand
CCGTCGGTAAGGTTCACCGCATTCGAGGAGCCCACGATCACCACAACGACGAAGGGAATGTAGAACCACCCCAGGTCGAGCAGAAACCGCTTCATGAACGGCACCGAGAGCTGCGTGCTGTTGGGGTCGCCCGGGTTGTAGTACAGGAAAAATCCGATGACGAGCGACGCCGCAATCTGGAGGCCGAACTTCTGCTTGACGTTCAAGCCCTTGGACCGCTTCTTTACGACCTTGAGATAATCGTCCCAGAACCCGATGCCGCCGAAGGCAAGCGTAGCGAAGAGCACGAGCCATACATACTTGTTCGTCAGGTCCGACCACAAAAGCGCCGAGCCCACGAGCGCGACAATGATGAGGATACCGCCCATGGTCGGCGTGCCTTGTTTGGACAGATGGGTCTGCGGACCGTCGTTGCGCACGTGTTGGCCCACCTTGAGACGGCGCAGCCAGGCGATCATGGGCCTGCCGAACAGAAAGCTCACGACGAGCGCCGTCAGCGCCGCGCCGGCGCTCCGGAAGGTAATATACTTAAAAACATTGAAGCCGCTGAACTTGGTATAAAGAGGATAGAGTAAATGATACAGCATCAGAACGCCTCCAGGATCTTTTCCATTTTCATGCCGCGGGACCCTTTGATGAGGACCGCGTCGCCGTTGTTGGAATGTTTTTCAAGCAGGTCGGCGGCTTCCTCGTGCGAGCCGGCCGCGAACAGGCTGCTTTGCCGCATCCCCGCCTCGCGGGCCCCTTCAAGCATGTATTTCGACAGCGGGCCCACGACGATCAGCACGGCCACGCCGAGCCGGGCCGCTGCGCGGCCGACTTCCTTGTGCGCCTCGACCCCGCCCGCTCCCAGTTCAAGCATGTCCCCCAAAACGGCCACCGCTTGCGCACCCGGCCTGAGGGACACGAGCGTTTCGAGCGCGGCTTCGACCGAGCCGGGGTTTGCATTGTAATAATCAACGAACACGATCCTTCCCTTCACCGTCTTAAGCTCAGAGCGCATGGCAACCGGAACAAAATCCTCCAGCCCTGCCTTCGCCGCCTCGATCGTCATGCCGACCGCTTTAGCCGCGGCAGCGGCTGCCAGCGCGTTTAGGACGTTATGCCGGCCTACGGCGCGGAGCCGGACAGTTGTACTCGATCCGTCCATGGCAAGGGTGAAATTTATACATTCCGCTTCCTGCCGGACATTGTTTGCACTCACGTCGGCTGCCCGTTCGAGCCCGAAGGACACCACCCGGCCTTGCCATTTTTCCCGGAAGGTTGCGAAGTATCGATCGTCAACATTGAGCACAGCGGTCCCGCCTGGCCTTATGCAGCCCAGAAGCTCGGCCTTGGCCAGGGCCACGCCGTCCAGGGACCCGAGGAATTCCAGATGAGCCGGTCCGATGTTCGTGATCACCCCCACGTCAGGGCTCACGATCCGGCCGAGCGTTTCGATCTCTCCGGCCGCGCTCATCCCCATCTCGACCGCCGCGGATTGGTGGCGCGGTTCGAGTTTTAAAAGCGTAAGCGGTACGCCGAGGTGGTTGTTCAGGTTCCCTTCGTTCTTGAGCACCGGCCCTCTCTGCTTCAGGATCGCCGCGAGCATTTCCTTCGTCGTGGTCTTGCCGTTACTGCCCGTGATCCCGACGACGGGAATTTGAAATTTCTTCCGGTGCATGAAGGACATCTCCTGAAGCGCGGACACCGTGTCCTCGACCGCGAGAACGTTCCGGAACCCGCCGAAGTCGTTCTGCCGGCTTTTCAGGACCGCCCGCTCCACCAGCGCGCCCCAGGCCCCTTTCTTCATCACCTCGGGAACAAAATCATGCCCGTCGAAACGCTCCCCCTTGATGGCGACAAAGAGCTCGTCCTTCCGTATGTTCCTGGAGTCGATCGAGACTCCCTTTATTTCCATGCCCGCGAGACTCTCCACAAGCTCCCCCAGCAGTTTTTTTTCCGGTTCGCTCATCCGGTGGAGCCCCCTCCGACAGGAGCCGGAGGCTCCTTATAAATAACGCGACCTCCCGCCTGCACCCAGCGTTTACGATTGCGATAGCGAGAGTGCAGGGCGCGGACTACGCGCGAACCCCCGGCCGGAGCCGGGGGATTGCAAGTCGCGGAATTCAATTTCGCTTCCGTATCTCTCGCCGCGCGATCTCGCGGTCGTCGTAATGAACCTTTGCGTTTCCGATGATCTGGTAATCTTCGTGTCCCTTGCCCGCGAGCACCACCACGTCCCCGGGTTTCGCCATGCCTATCGCGGACGCCACTGCGGCTTCACGGTCGGCAATGACGCAGTAGGGCTTCTTCCCCGGTGCGGCGCCGGAGGCCATATCCGAGGACGGCACCTTCATGCCGTCCTTCATGCCTAGCTCGATTTCCCGTATGATAGCCCCGGGGTCTTCGGTCCTCGGGTTGTCTGAAGTGACGATCACGACGTCGCTCCCCGTGACGGCGGCCGCGCCCATCTTCGGCCGCTTGGTCCGGTCCCGGTCGCCGCCACAGCCGAAGACCGTAATGATCCGCGCCGCGGCGATCTCGCGCACCGCTTCCAGAAGCCGGACCAACGCGTCTTCCGTGTGCGCATAATCCACGACCACGCCGTAGGACTGGCCCTCGTCCACCTTCTCCATACGGCCGGGGACCGCCTTCATGTTCTTTATTCCGCGGGCGATCGCCTCGGTGCCGAGGCCAAGCGCCGTCCCGACCCCGATCGCGGTCAGCATATTGTAGACATTATATCTTCCGACCAGCGGCGATTCAATGGATGCCGTGCCCGCCGGCGTGGCGGCCTCAAAGCTGAGCCCCTTGATGCCGTGGCGAATGGTCCCGCGAGGATGAACATCCGCCTTGTCCGTCATTCCGGTCGTAATGACCTTCGCCTTGGTTTCTTTCACGATCTCCCCGGCGCGCGCGTCATCGAGATTGATCACGGCATGACCGTCCGGAGAAAGCCCGGCGAAGAGCCGGAGCTTTGCCAGGAAGTAATCGTCCATGGTCTCGTGAAAGTCGAGATGGTCCTGGGTCAGGTTCGTAAAAACCGCGGCCGCGAACCTGCACCCCAGGGTCCTGTCGAGCGCGAGCGCGTGAGAGGACACTTCCATTACACAGTGGGTCGCTCCGTGGCCGACCATTTCCGAAAGAAGCCGCTGGAGGTCGGGCGCTTCGGGCGTCGTATTCGGCGCAGGATACACGGTTCCGCCCACGCGGTACTCGATGGTGCCGATGAGCCCTGCCGTCTCCCCCGCGGCTTCAAGAATGGATTTCACGAGGTAGGATGTGGTGGTCTTGCCGTTCGTGCCGGTGACGCCGATGAGCGCGAGCCGCTGCGACGGATGACCGTAGAACAGGTCAGCCAGGAGCGCGAGCGCCCGGCGGGAATCCTCGACAATGATCTGCGGCGTGTCGGTGGCGGTCGCCGCGGTGTTTTGGCGCTCGGTGACCACGGCGATTGCGCCCTGCTTTACGGCCTCTAAAATAAACAGGTGGCCGTCCGAGTTAAATCCCCGCACGGCCACAAAGAGAGATCCGGGCCTTACCTTCCGGGAATCATGGACAATGTCCGACACGTCCCTGTCCAGCCCGTCCGACGGCAGCGTCGTCGGCCCCTCCAAGGTTCTCACCAGCTCGCCGAGCTTCATCGTGTCACCAGGAGCATTCTGCCTCCCACGTCATCGGGCGTCACCTGCAGGTATGCCAGGCTCTGCTCCGCGACCGCCTTGAACACCGGCGCGGCCACGCTGCCTCCGTAGATGACCCCTTCGGGCCTGTCGATCATCACGAGGATCACGAGCTTCGGCGAACTCGCCGGCACGAAGCCCGCGAAGGAACTTACGTAGTCTTTTTTTGAATAAGCGCCGGTCCTTTGGTCTATCTTCTGGGCCGTCCCGGTCTTTCCCGCGGCGGTGTACCCGCTGGGACGCGCCTTCTCGCCGGTCCCTGTTTCGACCACGCGCTGCAGCATCTTATTGACCTTGGCGCAGGTCTCCTCGCTGATGACGCGGCCCACGATCCGGGGCGCGAACTTCTTTCCCTCGTTTCCGTCGCGGTCGACGACCTCCACCACGAGATAGGGCTTCATGAGCGTCCCGCCGTTCGCAAGCGCACTGTACGCCGCGGCCACCTGCAGAGGGGTCACGCCGATCTCCTGTCCGATGGCTATCTCTCCGAGCGATACGCCGGACCACAGGCGACTGTCCTTAACCTGGCCCGCGACCTCTCCCGGGATGTCCACGCCGGTCTTGCTGCCGAAACCGAAGGCGGTGATGTATTTATAGAAACGCTCCTTGCCGAGCCTGAGCGCAACCTTGATCGTGCCCACGTTGCTCGACTCGGCGATCACGTCCGTGAAGGTCAGTACGCCGTGCGGGTGCGCGTCGCTGATGACCCGGTCCGCGACCTTGATCTTGCCGGCGCTGCAGTCGAACCGTTCGAGGGGATGGACGACCTTCTCTTCGAGCGCGGCGGCGGCCAGGAACGGCTTGAAGATCGAGCCGGGTTCGAACGCGTCGGTCACCGAGCGGTTCCGCCATTCCTCCGGATGGGAATGCTGCGGCTCATTCGGGTTGAAGGCCTGTCCGCCCCGGCCGGTCGTGCGGACCGCAAGCGCGAGCACTTCCGCGGTCCGGGGGTCCATCACGATGCAGACGCCGCCCCGGGCCCGGGCCTGGGCGAGCGCCGCGTCAAGCTCCTTCTCGACGACGTGCTGAATCACTTCGTCGATGGTAAGCACGAGGTCATGACCCGGCTTCGGCATCCGGTATTGAAAACCGGGGCCCCCGGGAAATACCGTTCTGCCCACGGCGTCCTTTTCGGCAAGCACCCACCCGCTTACACCGCGAAGCGTCTTATCGTACTCGCGCTCCAGGCCTTCGAGGCCTTCGTTGTCCATGCCGGTGAACCCGAGAACAGGGCCCGCCAGCGCCTTGTTGGGATAGAACCGTTTCGATTCGGCCTGCAGTCCCACCTCGCTCGAATCGAGCGCCTTCACCTTTCTGGCCTTGGCGGGCTCCACCTTGCGGCTGAGCCAGACAAAATGCTTGTCGCCGGCGAGCTTGCGTTCGAGCAGGCGGGGGTCCTCGTTCAGAATGCGTGACAGCTGCAACGCGACCGCGTGGGGGTTGTCGATCTTCGAAGGAACGCCGTACACCGAATCCACGTCGAGACTCACGGCAAGTTCACGCCCCATGCGGTCGTAGATCGTTCCGCGTTTGGGTTCGAGTTTTACGATGCGCTCCTGCTGCCGTTCCGCGCGGACCGCGAGCTCTCCCCGCTTCACGACCTGGAGGTAAACGAGCCTCAAACCCACGAGCCCGAATCCCAGGGCCATCACGAGCAAAACCGCGAGTATTCTCCCCCGTTTTGCCATACGTTATCGTGCGGGCAGCGCCCTCCTCCTCACAACCACGATGTTCTCTTTTTGCGGCCTGACCATGCCCAGCCGCTTTATCGCGATCTCTTCAATCCGGGCCGGAGACGACAAGCTCGAAGCTTCGATCCGAAGCGACGCGTTCGCGCGCTCCAGTTCCTTCTTCTCCCGCTCCAGGGCCTCGATCTGGTATCCGAGCCGGACTATTTTCACTTTTCCCCCCACATAGAGAATCAGGGCCGCGACGAGCAGAAGGATGACGAGGGTCCTCCGCAGGCTTCCCCGTTTGCTCGGCTCGAATGCGAAAAACCCGATGTCGCCTGTTCGTGTGGTCATAGTGTCGCTCCGCTCAGCTTTTCAGCCGCTCTCAGCTTTGCGCTCCGCGCGGCGGGGTTCCGTTCCACTTCTTCCGCGCCTGCCGTCACCGGCCGCTGCGTCAGCACCCTGAGTTCGGGCTTCTTGCCGCAGGCGCAGACGGGCATTTTCGGCGGACAGATACAACTTTTTGCCGCCAGGGCGAAGGTCTGCTTCACGGTCCGGTCCTCGAGAGAATGGAATGAGATGACCGCGAACCTGCCTCCGCGCTTCAGAACAGGAATGATTCCGTGGAGTCCGTCTCGAAGGGCGCCCAGTTCATCGTTCACCGCAATTCGCAGGGCCTGGAACGTCAGCGTGGCGGGGTGAATGCGCCGGGGTGGATAAGGAGGGAAGACACTCGCTACAATCCGCGCAAGCTCCCCTGTCCTCCTGATGGGCTCCCGCACTCTCGCCTTTTCGATGGCCCTCGCTATTGCGCCCGCCCTGGCCTCCTCGCCGTATTCGCGGATGATCCTCGCGAGCTCTTCGCGGGGAAGGTCGTTCACCAGGTCCGCCGCGCTTTGCGGCCCGCTTTGGTCCATTCGCATATCGAGGGGGCCATCGAGCATGAAGCTGAAGCCCCGCTCCGGGGACTTGACGTGGAACCAAGACACGCCGAGGTCGAGCAGTACGCCGTCCACCGCTTCGTACCCTAGTCCCGGCAGGACGTCCGGCAGGTTGCGGTAGTTCGCCTGAAGCATCAGCGCGCGGCCGCCGAACGGCGCCAGCGTCTTCTTGCATCGTTCAATCGCTTCGGCATCCTGGTCCAGGCCGATCAGAATGCCGTCCGGAGCCGTCCGTTTCAGAATTTCAACGGCATGCCCGCCCGCGCCGAGCGTCCCGTCTACGTAGATGCCCCCCGGTTTCGGCGCGAGAAGATCGACTGCCTCCTGGAGCAAAACGGGAACATGCTCTAATTGCGGATTGCGGATTTCGGATTTCGGATTGGATTCCATTCTGCAATCCTTAATATATAGTTTCAGGCTTCACAATCCGCAATCCGCATTTCTTCAGAGCCCCAGCGGCAGATTCGTCACCGCCTTGGCTACGCCGAAGCTCTTAGCGGCCTGTTGCGCTGTGTCAAACACCTGGAATGTCTCGAGCACGCCGGTGGTGCGGAAGATGTTTTTGATGTAGTCCGACATGCCCGCAAAGCGAATGTCTCCGCCAAAAGACTGGAGGCGCTTCTTCTCTTCCACCAGCGTCTGGAGGATGGTGAAGTGAATGTGTTCGGCGGCCTCGAAGTTCAGGATCAGACCGTACATCTCGCCCTTTATCAACTGGCCGATCACCCGGCCGATCTCGGCCATCTTGGCGGCGTCGATCTCCCCTTCGAGGTTCATCTGGTATACTTTGAGGTTAGGTTCCATATCAGAGGCCCAGTGCCGCAAGTGCTTCGCCGATCTTGTCGCCGTTCTGAGAATTTCTTGCCTCCCACGCCTTGGCGTCCCACAGCTCGATCTTGTTCATGATCCCGATGACCATCACGTTTTTATTGATATCCGCCCGCTCGCGGTGCAGGGGCGGGATCAGGATGCGCCCCTGTTTGTCGAGCTCGCATTCCGTTGCGGAAGAGAAGACAAAGCGCATGAAGTCCTTCACTTCCTGTTTCATCATCGGCAGCGTCTTGATCTTTTCCTCGAGCTTCTCCCATTCCTCAAGCGGATAGACGGTGAGACAGTGATCGAAGTCCATGGTGAGCACCAGCCTGCCGTCGTAGCGGTCAGAGATGATTTCGCGGAATTTCGAAGGAATGCTCACCCTGCCCTTCGCATCCACGGTATGTTCAAAGCTGCCTCGAAACATCTGTCTCCCCATGCATCCCACTACTTCCCACCCTATACCACCTGCTGGCCAGAGTATATCTTTCATGAAAGTCTGTGTCAAGAAAAATATTAGTTTTTGAGATGTTACAGGGTGGGGAGGACAATCGGGACAAGACCGGTTTTGTGATGACAATCCGAGGGGATTTCGGTATTATAAGCTCACCATGACGAACGATTTTTTCGAAACCGCGGACGAAGAACACGTCAGGCGCGAGAAGGCCAGGGCCCGGGAGCTGCGGGCCTCCCAGTGGTGGAAACGGAAGCGCTCCAACGGCGTGTGTTATTATTGCGGAGGGAAGTTCAAACCCGCGGACCTCACCATGGACCACCTGGTTCCGGTCGTGCGCGGCGGGAAATCGGTGCAGGGAAACCTGGTCCCCGCATGCAAGGAGTGCAACAGCAAAAAAAAATATCTCCTCCCTCTGGAGTGGGAGGAATATGTGGAGTCGTTGAAGAAAGAGCAGGAGAAATAAAAACTATTTTCTCCTTGAGTGCTCGTTGAAAAAGTATTACCCTTCTCGTTACCTTTTTATGGCATCGGCATTCCGCGATGCCGTCGCCTGCATCACTCCCGAAACGACATTTTCAGCTCATACGTCCCGCTGTCGGCGCGTTTCTCGATAATGAACCCCATTTTTTCGAAAAGCTGGAGCATCTGCCGGTTCTCCATCAATACCTCCGCCGTGAAGCCGAGAAGGCCGCTTTTCCTTGCCAGATAGGTCACATAAGTAAGCAGCTCCTGACCGATGCCTTTGCCCTGGTGGTCGTCGCGCACCACGAAGGCGACCTCGGCTGTATGCGTGGTCTCATCAATGAGGTATTGGGCCATGCCTGTGATCGTCTCCTTCTCCTCCTGCTGAATGACCGCGAGGATCATCATCTCCCGGGTATAGTCGATCACGACGAAGGGCTGGAGCCGCTCGTGGTGCATGTCGGTGCGCGTGGAGATAAACCGCCGGTACATTGAATCGTTGGAGAGAGCGTAGAAAAAATCTTTCAGGAGGGGCTCGTCAGAGAGCTTCACCGGCCGCAACAGCATCCTGAGCCCGGTCCTCGTGGTTTTGTACGCCTCAAGGTCCACGGGATATTCCCCCTGCACGCCGGGGATGAAGGCCTGGTCTTTATAAATGAGGCGGCGCTCCCTCGCCTCCTCGATGAGCCATTGCCGGAATTTCGGATGGGCGATTGCAATCAGGTCCATGG
>JBGPHF010000043.1:0-8753 GCA_041484215.1 Nitrospirota bacterium | reverse complement strand
ATGCCGAGGTCTTCGGAAATCACCTGGCCGCCGGTCAGGATCGCCAGGTCTTCGAGCATTGCCTTGCGGCGATCGCCGAACCCGGGCGCCTTTACTGCGCAGATCTGGAGCGTGCCCCGGAGCTTGTTCACCACCAGGGTCGCCAGGGCCTCGCCCTCGACGTCCTCGGCGATGATCACCATGGGCGCGCCCATCTTTGCGGTCTGCTCCAGGATCGGGAGCAGGTCCTTCATGCTGGAGATTTTCTTCTCGGACAAGAGGATGTAGGCGTTCTCGAGAACGGCTTCCATCTTCTCCGCGTTGGTTACGAAGTAGGGGCTGATGTACCCGCGGTCGAACTGCATACCCTCGACCACATCCAGGCTCGTTGTCATGCTCTTGGCTTCTTCAACGGTGATGACACCGTCCTTGCCGACCTTGTCAACCGCCTCGGCGATCAAATCGCCGATGGTTGAGTCGCTGTTCGCGGAGATGCTGCCGACCTGGGCGATCTCTTTCTTGTCAACGACGAGCTTGGAGCTCTTCTTCAGGTTCTCGATGACAGCCGCAACTGCCTTCTCGATGCCGCGCTTCAGGTCCATGGGGTTGGCGCCTGCGGTTACGTTTTTCATGCCTTCGCGGTAGATGGCCTGGGCCAGCACCGTCGCCGTCGTGGTGCCGTCGCCGGCCACGTCCGAGGTCTTGGATGCCACTTCGCGCACGAGCTGGGCGCCCATGTTTTCATAGGGGTCCTTCAACTCGATCTCTTTTGCCACGGAAACGCCGTCCTTGGTGATGGTCGGCGCGCCGAATTTTTTGTCGATCATCACGTTGCGGCCCTTGGGGCCGAGCGTTGCTTTCACAGCGTCAGTCAGAACGTTCACGCCCTTCAGGATCGCTGCCCGCGCATCCTGGTCAAACATCAGTTGCTTTGCCATGTCGTTATCCTCCTCAGGAATTTCTTTTCCGAATAGTGAATCGTTGCGCTGCCGCGGTTAATCCTGCAGTATGCCCAGGACGTCTTCTTCTTTCACGATCAGGTACTCGACGCTGTCGATATTGATCTTGGAACCCGAATAACGGTCGAACAGGATCTTGTCTCCGACTTTGAGCGACTTCACTTCGTCGCCTGCCGCTTCCACTTTCCCGCTCTGCGGCTTCTCCTTCGCGGAATCGGGGATGTAGAGACCTCCTGCGGTCTTCTCCAGCTCCGCCGTATAACTCACGAACACTCTGTCCTTCAACGGCTTGAATTTAACGCTCATACCCATAACTCCTTTCTTGTTTGAAATAATGCCTTTTGGAACATTTTACTAGTATAGCACAAATTAGCACTCATTTGGAGCGAGTGCTAATATATTGACCGGCAGGAAAAAAAGCAAACCCAAATTAACCAATAATACGGCAGTTTTCGGCGAAATTTTGGCTATTTTATCTGGAAATCATGGTTATTCTGATTATTGCTCTATTTCTTGAGGCAATTAAAAAAGCAGGGCATAAAGCCCTGCTTTTTTAATAGGTTACACGCGTACCCGCAAAAGGGTCCGCTATTTTTCCTTCTTTACCGTAGCCGGTATCTCTTTCTTTACCGCAGCCGGTATGTTCTTGAATACGTCGGACGCAGTGGTCGCCGTCTTCAAAACCTCGACAGCCTTCTGCAGCTGGATGTCGTCCTTGTCTTCCTTCGGCATCATTTCCATGGCGAAATCCTCCTCGCCCGCGCCGCCGGCACCGTGCTCTTTTTTCTTGCCGTCATCTTTCATCGTATCGTTCTTCAGGTGGCGTTCGAGGTCCTTCTCGCGGACCATCACATGGACCGGCTGCTCCCCGTCCTTTGCTTCCTTCGCCTCCTTCACCGTCACGGTGGGCAGCTTCACCTCGACGTCGGGCGTGATGCCGACGTTCTGGATCGACCGTCCGCCGGGAGTATAATACTTGGCCGTGGTGAGTCTCACCCCGCCGCCGTTCTCCAGGGGGAACACGGTCTGGACCGATCCCTTGCCGAAGGTCTGCGTGCCCACGATCAGCGCGCGCTTGGAGTCCTGGAGCGCGCCGGCGACGATCTCCGAAGCCGATGCGCTGCCGGTATTGACCAGTATGACGATCGGATAGGTCCGCGGCGGTTCGGTTGCCCCGGTCAGATAATCCTTCCGGTCCGTCTTCTGCCTGCCCTGGAGGTAGACCACCAGGCTGTCCTTGGGTAGGAACTTTCCGCTCACGTCGACCGAGGCGTCGAGGATGCCGCCGGGGTTGTTCCGCATGTCGAGCACGAGTTTTTTCATTCCCTTTGCCTCAAGCCCCTTCAGGGCCTTTTCGAGCTCCTCGACGGTCTGTCCCTGAAACTGGATGAGCTTCACGTAGCCGATGTTGTCCTCCAGCATCTTCGACTTGACGCTCTGCACTTTGATCACGTCGCGGACGATCTTGAATTCCTTCGGCTTGTCCCAGCCCTCGCGCTGGATCAGGAGGCGCACCGTGGTGCCTCTGGGGCCGCGCATCTTGTCCACGGCCTGGTCGATCGCCAGGTCCCGGGTCCACTCGTCGTTGATCTTCAGGATCTTGTCTCCCGCCGCGAGTCCCGCGCGGAACCCCGGCGTGTCCTCGATGGGAGCGATGACCGTAAGCTGCTGGTTCTTCATCCCGATCTGGATGCCGACGCCCGTGAACTCGCCCTTGATGTCCACGCTCATCTCTTTGAACTGCCGTTCGGACATGTACGACGAATGGGGGTCCAGGCCCGCGATCATCCCCCGGAGCGCGCCCTCCATCAATTCCTTCGAGTCCGGGTTCTCCACGTAGTTCCGCCGGACGAGCTCCAGTGCCTGCGTGAACGCCTTGAGCTCCTCATAGGTATCGGACTTCCCGTGGGACACTTCCTGCCCGATGAGGATGCCGGTCGTGAGGAGCACAAAGGTCCCCGCCAGCATCAGAATGAGCGCCGCTGCAACAAATTTCTTTTTGCTGATCTTGATCATGTCATCTTCCTCCACGAATATCTTCATGATGTTCTCTCCGTACTTATCGTTTTGCCAACCAGAGGAGAGGGTCCTGCGCCTCCCCGTTCCGGCGAACCTCGAAATACAGTTTGGACCCTTTCAAGCTCCCGGTGTCGCCCGCCGTGCCGATCACTCCGCCTTTGGCAGCCGGCTCGTCCTTCGCGACGTTTACCTGTGAGAGGTTGCCGTAGAGCGTGTAGAACCCCGGACCATGTTCGATGATCACGAGCTTGCCGTATCCCTTGTACCAGTCCGCGTACACGACCCGGCCGTCTCCGGCCGCACGCACGGGCTCTCCCTCGCGGACCTCGATTTCTATGCCCCGGCGGAACACCATGGTCCCGAACTGGGGATGACGCTGCATGCCGAAGCGGGTGAGCACCTTCCCGTCCGCGGGCCAGGGAAAGCGATTTTTTTCCTGGCCGCTTACGCGGGCCGGCTGCTGCGCCGGGACAGCGGCCGCACGGTCGCGGTCGGCCTTCTTTATCATGGCCCAGAGGCTTGCCGAGGATTCTTCGAGCTCCCGAAGGGTCTCCTCGTACGCGCCCTTACGCCCCCGCACGTCCGCGAGGAGCGCGGCCTTCTTCCGCTTCCGGGCTTCAAGCTCCCGCTTCCCCGCCTCGATGGATTTTCTCCGCTCGAGGAGCGTGGCTTTTTTCGCGACGAGTTCGGACTGCTCCCGGCCGAGCGCATCGAGCGCTTTGGCGTAGTCCGCGATAAGCGCGCGGTCGCGCGCCGCGATCATGCCGATATACTTCATTTTGTGGAGCGCGTCGTTTAAGTCCGTGGAGGCAAGCACCGCGGGACCGAAGCCGCTCCTGCTCATTTTGTAGTATGCCCTGAGCCGTTCGGCGTAGACCCGCTTGAGCCCGACCAAGCCGCTTCCGATTTCGCCGTTCCGCCGCTCGCTGTCCCGGAGGGCTTCCTCCGCTTCCGTAAGCTGTTTCTGCTGACGGGCCAGCTCAGCCTTGCCTGCCTGGATATCGCGGTCGAGCTTATCGAGGTCGGAAAGGATAGAGCGTTCCTTCCGGTCCGCGCGCTTGAGCTCTTTTTTCTTCTCGCGCATCTCCCGTTTGATGCGCTGGAGTTCTTTTTTTTCCCCGGACGACTCCTCGGCGGCCCCGGAGGGACCGGCAAAAACCACGGCAAGCGTGAGGAAAACGGCGAACGTGACGAATAAAGGATTTTTCATGCCCGCTACTCGAGAAACTGCGCCACCGAAACCAGGGCGCCCGAGAGACCGAGCAGACCGCCGCCTATAATCATACATGCTACCACCGATGGCGGCAAAAAGTCCAGCCCGCCGGCCCGTGACAGGATCAGGACGAGCTCTTGCGGCAACGCGAAATAGAGCGCGGCAATGACGCCCACGGAAAGGGCGGAGCCGAGCATGGCGAGCATCATGCCCTCGATCAGGAACGGCCCCTGGATGAACCCCCGCGTGGCCCCGATCCACTGCATCAGTTCGATCTCCTGGCCCCGGGAATAGAGCGCGAGCCGGACCGAATTGGAGATGATGAACACGACGGACACGCCGAGAAGGACCGAGAGCGCTACGCCGCCGTACAGGACCGCCTCGTACAGGCCCGACAACACCTGGGCGCCTTCTTTGCCGTACGACACGTCTTCGACGCCGGGGTAGGCGGCAAATTTTTTCGCCATGGCCTCGAGACGGTCCGGGGCCGCCGCCTGCCGGTCCACGGCAGCTTCATAGGAATCGGGAAGCGGGTTTTCGCCCAGCCCCTCAAGCAGCTTTTCCTGTCCTGTGAGCTGCTTTTGAAAGAGCGCCAGCGCATCGGCCTTGGCCAGGTACGTAACGCGTTTCACGCCCGGCTCGGCATTCAGCCGGTCGCGCAGGAAATCCTTTTCACGGGCGGTGACGCCCTCTTTCAGATACACGGAAATTTCGAGCCGGTCGCCCAAGGCGTTCACGGCGGAATGCAGATTGATGAAAACGAGCAGGAAAAAGCCCACGATGAGCATGGCCATGCTGATCGTGCCCACGGCGAGCAGGTTGACGAGGCGGTTTGCCCGCAGGCCGTGGAATGCTTCGGTTATGAAATAGAGGAATCCGTATCCTTTCACTGGCGTTCCTTGAGCAGAGGGTGGGATGTGGGGGAAGGCCTCGGCAGGCCGGTCAACGTTCCCCGTCCCGCGCGCTTGTTCGCACTGTTGTGTGTGCCGGCGGAGAAGGCAGCTTGCCGTCGTCGGTGACCCTGCCGCGCTCCATGCGGATGATCCGTCGCTGCATTTTGTTCACCGTTTCCCAGTCATGGGTGGCTACAACCACCGTCGTACCCTTCAGGTTGATGTCCCGGAAAAGGCGGAAGATGTCCTGACCGCTCTGCGGGTCGAGATTGCCGGTGGGCTCGTCTGCAAGGAGCACCAGCGGCTCGTTCACCAGCGCCCGCGCCACGGCCACGCGCTGCTGCTCTCCTCCCGAGAGTTTCGGGGGAGTGAGGTGCCGCTTCGCTTCCAGGCCCACCTTCTTGAGCACCTGGTAGGAACGCCGCTCGATGTCGCCATAAGGAGCGCCCACCACCTTGAGCGCAAGCGCGATGTTTTCAAAAACGGTCTTGTGCGGGAGAAGTTTGTAGTCCTGGAACACGAATCCCATGTTGCGCCGGAGATACGGAATACTCTTCGTGCCGAGCCTGAACGTGTTCATGCCCTGGATGAGGATCTGCCCCTCGTCCGCGTGCTCGGCGCAGAAGAGAATTTTGAGCAGTGTGGTCTTGCCCGCCCCGCTCGCGCCGGTGACGAAAACGAACTCGCCTTTCCCCACGGAAAAACTGACCTCGCGCACGGCGGGGACGCCTTCATAATATTTGGTCACGCGAAAGAGCTGGATCATTTTAAAACAGGACCGAGTACCGAGAACTGAGTTAAAAAAAGAAATGGAGCCTTACTCAATCCTAACCACTTTTCCCTCAGTCCTTTTTCCTCAGTCCTTTTTCTTCTTTTTGATCGCTTCCTTCACCGCGGCAACGATATCGCCGGCCGTAAGGCCGTAGTGTTTCATCAGCCCTTCCTGGTCGCCCGAGGTGCCGAACGCGTCTTTGACGCCGATCCGCACCATGGGCACGGGCGCGGATTCCGACAGCACCTCGGCCACCGCGCCGCCCAAACCACCGATAATGGAATGCTCCTCCGCGGTCACGATCGCGCCGCACCGCTTCGCCGCGGCGACGATCGCCCCCGTGTCGATGGGTTTTATCGTGGACATATTGATCACGCCCGCGTCTATCCCCTCGGCCTTCAGGAGGTCCCGGGCCGCGAGCGCCTCGGCGACCATGATGCCGCAAGCGATAATCGCCGCGTCTTTTCCCTCGTTGAACACGTGGGCCTTGCCGATCTTGAATTGGTAATCCTCGCCGAAGAGCGTCGGCACCTTGTTCCGTCCGACGCGCACATAGCAGGGGCCTTTGTATTCAGCCACCGCCTCGATGGCCTGCGAAGTCTCGGGTCCGTCCGCGGGAACGATCACGGTCATGTTGGGAAGCACGCGCATGAGCGCGATGTCTTCCACGGACTGGTGCGAGCCGCCGTCCTCGCCTACCGTGATGCCCGCGTGGCTCGCCACGATCTTGACGTTCAGGTTCGGGTAGCAGACGGACTGACGCACCTGCTCCCAGGCCCGTCCCGTGGCGAAGACCGCGAACGTGCTCGCGAAAGGCAGCTTGCCGGCGAGGGAAAGCCCGGCCGCAGTGCCGACCATGTCCTGCTCGGCGATGCCGATGTTGAAGAACCGGTCCGGGAACACCTTGGCGAATTTTCCTGTTTTGGTCGAGCCCGACAAATCCGCGTCAAGCACCACCACGTCGTTTCGTTTTTTACCGAGGGCCACCAGCGCATCCCCGTATGCATCTCGTGTCGCTATCTTTGTCACGTTTCCTCCCACCGTTGCGGCAAATTCGAAACCCTAAGTTCCAAATCCTAGATGTTTTGGATTTCATCATTTGAAATTTTAATTTATTTCGTATTTCGATATTCGAGTTTCGTGCTTGCTACTTGCATACTGTTTCTTCCGACAGTTCTTTCATCGCGGCATCGAGCTCGTCTTTCGACGGGGTTGTCCCGTGGAACTCCACCCTGCCTTCGAAGCACTTCGAACCCTTGCCCTTGACCGTGCGGCAAACGATCATGGAAGGTTTACCCTTCGTCGTCTCTGCCTTGTCGAGGGCGCCCAGGATCTTCTCCAAATCGTGGCCGTCCACGTCCTGCACTGCCCAGCCGAAAGCGCGGAACTTGTCCGTGATGGGCTCCACGCCCATGACCTTGGCGACCGGCCCGTCGATCTGCAGCCCGTTGTTGTCCACGAGGGCGCAGAGGTTGTCGAGTTTATAATGCGCGGACGTCATGGCCGCTTCCCAGACCTGGCCTTCCTGGAGTTCGCCGTCGCCCAGCAGTACATACACGCGGTTCGGTGCCTTGTCGAGCTTGTGGGCGAGTGCCAAGCCGTTCGCCACGGACAACCCCTGTCCCAGGGAGCCCGTCGAGATTTCGACTCCCGGAACGTGCTTGCTGTCGGGGTGGCCCTGAAGCCGCGAGCCGAGCTTCCGGAGCGTGCAAAGTTCCGCGTGCTCGATGAACCCGGCGTGGGCAAGCACCGTGTACAGGAGCGGCGCCGCATGGCCCTTGGAGAGGATGAAGTTGTCACGGCCCTTCCAGTCCGGTTTTTTGGGGTCGTATTTCATCTTGGAAAAATACAGCGCCGTGGCGATGTCCGCCGCGGACAGGCTCCCGCCGGTATGGCCCGAGCCGCACTCGGTCAACATCTTCAAGATGTCGATCCGCACGTTCCGGGCCTTGTCTTTCAATGTCTTCAATTGCTCTTCAGTAACCGGCATGCAGCAATCCTCCTCGTCTCGCTTCTGGTATCAACCGTAATTTTTTTACAAGAACAACGCGGCAAATGGTCCTTACTTCCCCTCGTCTTTCCGCTCCTGGGAAAGGAAATCGAGGATAACGTCGTCGAGGCTCTTTTCCTTCTCCGGCTCGTGGAGAGCGGGCGCTGCCGGAGCCTTCAGGGCAGGCGCGGGTTTTTTCTCCGGGGCCTGGGCCGCGGCGGGCTTGGAAGCAGCGTGAGGCTGATACGTGGATTCATGCGGCGCGTTGTTCACGTCCAGCTTTCCCTGCATCAGGTCGCGGATCATCTGCTTGTGCTGCTCCATCATGAGTTCGCGCACGACTTCTTCAAGACAATCGGCTTTCAGGATGTCCGCGTAGCTTGTTTTCCGCGAAGCGAGGATCGCCCCTTGATGGTACAGGAGCGACGTGATGAACGGGCTGTTGACTCCGCCGTCCTCGGTCTGCACGTGGAATACTTTATTCTGGAATTTAAAATCAGTATTGTAGCCGGTAAGCATGAGAACGGTATTATACAAATCCGGGCGGCAAGTTGCAAGCCTTTTTGCTTGACAGGGAATGGGGGTTGGTGTAAGTTTTACTCCGTGCCGGTGTGGTGAAATTGGTAGACGCAGAGGACTCAAAATCCTCCGGGGGCAACTCCATGTCGGTTCGATTCCGACCACCGGCACCAACTTCAAATGAAAAGATCGGGTTCTTTCCCGATCTTTTTTGCTTTCTGGTGGGCGGAATCGAACAAGGAGGTTTGGGGGAAAGGTTCCCCCATGCTTTAGGGGGAGCGCACGAGGGGGCCGGCCCTCTCGTGAAGCAAAGCGCGTGAGCTTCCGACCACCGGCACCATTCTTTTTCAATTACTTCCGGTAAGTCCTTCTTCTCTTCCGACACCTCTAAATCAGTGGGATTGCGCTT
>JBGPHF010000042.1:0-8963 GCA_041484215.1 Nitrospirota bacterium | reverse complement strand
GATGAAAGCCGCGAGCCAGGCCGACACGTCGTGCTCGTACGCTCCGTGCGCCTTGCCCCTCTGCTCCGGCAGCCTGGCGTTGCCGTATACCGCGTCCACGGCGGACCGGAGCTCAGTGCGAAAATATTCCTGGAATTTTTTGCCGCGAAAATCGCCCACAGCGGGAAGCTCGGTCCATATTCCCTGAAAAAGATACAGCCGGTTTTTTCCGGAGGCATGGAAGCGGTGAAGCGCGCGGTAAAACTCGGGCGGGTGGACCGTATAGACCCTGACTGCGTTCAGGCCGAGTTCGGCCATCTGTTCGAACCATTTCAGGTACGTGCCTTCTTTCACGGCAAACTCTCCGGGGAAGTAGCCGGGAAGTCCAACCCCGAGGTTTACGCCTTTGATGAAAAACTTCTTCCACCCGTCGCTGTATATTTCGAGGCTGTCCTCTCCGGCTCGAAACACGGACGCGCGGGCGGCTGGGGGCGGACTGGTTCGCGCCTTCTCCGACTCAGCGAGCAAGCGCCCCGCCTCAGCGTTCGAGGGGTCGTGTTCCAGTGCCTTTGCAAAGGCCCACCGAGCCGTGGGGAAGTCACCGAGATTATAATGGGCCAGGCCGAAGCCGTAAAACGCCCTGCCTTCTTTTTTTCCGTCCAACGCGCGCCTGAAAATGTTGACGGCCTCCTGGTAATCGCGGTTCTCGATCGCGGAAAAACCGAGGTCCACCACGTTCATGCCGTACCGGCCTTCCCGTCCTTGGCTCCCTCTTTTTTGACGTACTCCCACACCAGATTGCCGGCCAAGTAGCGCAGGGCGGCCTGGAACCTCCAGAAGGAATTGAGCTGCCGGTACCCGAAGTTTTCGAACACGCCGTAGAGCAGGAGCCGGAGGAGATGTCTCCACTTGGGATAGCGCCGGAACGTCAGCTCCTCGAGAAAAATCCCGGCGGTCGAGAGAAATACGCCGTAAAAAATCGCCAGGGTCAGAAACAGCATCAGGTACTGGAAGCTCAAGAGCCCGAAGGCGAACGAGAGGAAGACGCTGATGTATCCCAGGAACTCCACCACGGGGCCAAGGATTTCGAATACGATATAGTAGGGGATTACGGCCATGCCGATCCTCCCGTGCCGGGGGTTCAGAATCATATTTTTATTTGCACAGATGCTCTGGATCAGGCCGAGGTGCCACCGTCTGCGCTGGCGCGCGAGCATGGAGAAACTGTCCGGCGCTTCGGTCCAGCAGACAGGGTCGGACACGAATTGGATCCGGTAAGGCTTCCCCTTGTCCATCATGCGCCCATGGAGCCGCACGATCATCTCCATGTCTTCGGACACGTTGCCGACCCTGAACCCCCCCGCCTCCACGACCACGGCCTTGTGAAAGAGCGAAAACGTGCCGGATATGATGAGCAACGCATTGAGCGTGTCCCACCCCACGCGGCCGAAGAGGAAACCCCGGATGTATTCGACGATCTGGAAAAGCACCAGCGGGTGCTTCGGCAGGTCGATGTCCTGGATGGTATGGCCGCCTTTGAGTCTCACGCCGTTCAGGACGCGCACCACTCCCCCGCTCGCTATCACCGGCACCCTGCTTTCGAGCACCGGCGTCATGATCCTGATCAGGGCGTCTTTTTCGAGCAGCGAATCGGCGTCAACGGAGCAGAAATACGGCGACCGGCTGACGTTGATCCCGCAATTCAAGGCGTCGGCCTTGCCGCCGCGCTCCTTGTCGACCACGAGCAGATTCGGGGTCTTCAGATTATAATAGAAATGCCGCACGGGCTTCGTCGCGAGGAATGTGCGGTACACGCGGTCGATCTTGCGAAGCTCGAATTCGTCGACCAGTTTTTTCAGGGTCCCATCGTTCGATCCGTCATTGACGACGATCACTTCGAAGTAGGGGTAGTCCGCGGCAAGGGCCGAGCGGACGCTGCGGAGCACCACGTCTTCTTCATTATAGACCGGGATCAGGATGGCGACCGGCGGGGTTTCGGGCGAATTGTGAAATTCAGGAAGCGAGGAATATTTTATGCGTTTAACGTGCTTGAAAACCCGGACGAGCGCGAGTGCCAGGAGCAGCGAATACACCGCGTTGACGATGCCGAAGTAAATACCGACGAAGTAGTTGAAGCCGTGGATCCAGAATAGGAGCAGCCTCATCATAATGCGCCCGCCGGTTGTTTCAGGATCGTCCAGAGCTCGCTTTTCACCGCGTCGTTCGCACCGTCGACGAGATATTCCCCGTGGGGGGTCGAAAACCCGAGCTTATACATGAGCTCCAGGATGCGGCGGGCTTTTTCCCGGAGCGCCCCGTCCTCCCCCGCGAGAAGTTCCATCAGCCGAACATGATAATTCGTGCTCTCGATCTCCTCGCAGATGCTGTCCTTGGCGTAGCGGTCCGGGCCCGAAAGCACCTTGAGAAGCGCGTCGAGCGAGCACTCCCCGAGCGCCAAGAGCGCCCGCGCCGCCTCGTTTCTCACCTGCCACTTCTCGTCAAAGAGCAGCCTCTCAAGGGCGTCTATGGACCCGGGGCACTCTATTGCGTGGAGGGAGCGGACAGCCTGGAGCCGGACCCACCAGACGGGGTCCTCGAGGAGCGGCGAGATGCTGTCGGACAAATCGGGGAAGCGGAGACGGTGCTCCTGACCGCCCAGCACCTGGAGCGCTTTGCTGCGCACCTCGGGGTTTTCGCTCGCAAGCTGGCCGGTCGCGACCTCGACGACCCAGGGGTCCGCGGGCCGCTGAGCGAGCACCGCCAAGATAATCGCAGCCACGCGGGGATTATCAAAGAGGTGTGTTTGCTTTTTAAGGCAGGGAATGAGTTCGGCTCCCGCATTCAGGAGTTCCGCCTCCATCGTTTTCGCCGATACCTTGGCCTCTCCGACGAGCCGGGGCAGGCGTTCGACGACGGCCTCCAGGCCGCTCGGGCTTTCCATCTTGCAGAGAGACCGCGCGGCAACCGAAACGATTTCCGGTTTGGGGTCATCGAGCAGGGAGATCAGCTTCGGGACGGACGAGCTGTCTTTCATCTTCCCCAGCTTATCGATGCTCATCGCCCGGGTCTGCGTGTTTCTCCGGGAGATCCGCTCCTGGTAAAAAGCCGCGTACCCGAGCGACGAAAACAGCCTCTTGACCTCCGCATGATGGCCGGGCCCGGACAAGAGCCGGAGCAAGACGTCCTCGATCGCCTGCCACCGGAGTGACCGCGCGGGAGCGGCAAACTCGCCCTCGCGTGACTTCACCTCACCGGCCTCGAGCGCACCTTGCAGTTTAATTCTATAACTTTCGCGCAAACGGTCGAGCGCGCGGTATTTCCGTTCATGGTAGCCCCTGCGGATAACGCTCGCTCCAAACACCGCGGCGATCAGCAGCACCAGAAGCGCGATGACCGAGGTGATCGCTATGATGATGATCTGTTCCTGCATAAATCAGTCCGCCTCCGCCTGGCGACAAAAAGGGCAGCTCATTTCCCAAATAAAAAAGTCTTGCCTATTAAAATTATACAGGCCCTCGGCGCTTATGTCAAACGGAATAGCTGGTTGTAAGCTTCTCGAAGAGACAACGGAGGGTAATAGATCAGGGCTGCCGGCCGATCATCCCGTTGTCACGAAAGCTGAAATGCCCGCCGTCGCCGACGATGATATGATCGAGCACCTGGATGCCGAGCACCTCGCCGGCCTGGACCAGCCGCCGGGTGAGCAGGATGTCCTCCTGGCTCGGCTTGGTGTCTCCGCTCGGGTGATTGTGGATGAAGATGACCGCCGCGGCCGACTCGCGGATCGCGGCCTTGAACGTGTCGCGCGGATGCACGATGGAAGCGGTGAGGCTGCCGACCGAAACGACCTCGTCCCGGATGATTTTATTTTTCGTGTCGAGCAGGGCACACCGGAACATCTCTTTTTTGAGGTCCTTCATTCTCGGCTGATAATAGGAGGCGACGTCCCCGCTTGAGCAGAATGACGCTCCGTCGAGCTTGGGCTTTTGGTGCCGTTTCCCCAGCTCGATCGCGGCCTTGAGCTCCGCGATCTTGGCCGGGCCGATGCCCTTGACCCCGTTCTTGCCGCGAAGCTCGTTGACGCCCGCCTGCGCGATGCCTTCCAGGCTTCCGAACTTTTCAAGCAGCTCAATGCCCAGGTCCACCGCGGAGCGGCCTCCCCGGCCGTTCCGGATAATGATCGCCAAAAGCTGCGCGTCGGAAAGGCCGTCGGCGCCGTACTTTAAAAGCCGTTCCCTCGGCCTCTCGTCCTCGGGCCATTCTTTGACGCTTTTTTTTCTATCATCCGGCATACACGCCCTCCCTTATACAGGACGAGAAACCAAAACCTCTTCCCCGGCTTCCGCTGCCCGTTCGTAAAAAACCACGCCAACCCGCTTGATATGCTCGATCACCTCGTTGTCCTCGATCTGCCGCATCAACGACAGGTCGATCTTGTAGGGCAACAACAAATCGTCAAGCTCATTCGCGAGCTTCAACAGTTGCGACTGCGTTACCGCAGCACCCACGATCGTGAGGTCGATGTCCGAGCCGTCGCGATAGTTGCCTTTGGCGCGCGAACCATAGAGAAGCACCTTCTTTATCTCCGGGCAGGCTGCAAATACCGTGACGATCTTTGCGATGGTTTGGTCCTTCAGGCCATAGGGCATGGCGGCTTCACCCGGCGTCTTTCATGGTTGTCAGCTTCTTTTCCAGTTCGAGGAACAGCTTGCAATAGCGCTCGGTCACTTTGTCGGCGATTTCGTCAGCCACATTCCGGTTATACGTATGCGCTGTCTGGTTCCTGCTCTGGATCATCTCCATCCATCCTTCCCCGTCGGCAATCAGGCCTTTCTGAAACGCCTCGCGCGTGGCGTCGCGTGAACCCATAATCGAGGACGCGCCCTGATATTCAAAGTAATCCTTCATCACGTTCCAGGCAAGCTCATGGGTGAATTCGAAAGCCTTGATGAGGCCCTGCTTTTCAAGGTCGGACAAGGAGCGCTGCCTGCTCAGTTCCGCGGAACTTTCAAGTTGCCGGAGCGCTTGCTGATAATGACTGAATCGCTGTATCCAACGAATGTCCGGGTTGCCCATCGCCTGGTTCTCCTCCTGACCATCATAAAAAATAACGAATCGATCCGACTGTTACTTATAGCAATAAGAAAGACTTGATAATCATATAAAGGGCTCACTATTGGGGTCCGTTAGCACTTTTTAATACGGCCAAATCCCTGTTCAACCTTACTTTTGGCCGCGAATCAGAAATATTTTTCGGTTTATTATTCAATCGGCACAATTGCTTTCATCAGGCCTCCTTCTCTTTACTTCTCCGGCATTGTACGAGGTTCCAAAATGGAACCTCAAAGCTGCCGCCTTTCGATGTTGGCTCAGGTGGTCACATTTTGTGACTACCTGCTTAACCGTCGAACACCCGTTTCACTCCCTGCACTTGATCCTTGCTCACGGTATCCGTGCTCGTGAAAATCATCTGCTACTTGAGCCGCTCGGGATTCAGCTCTTCCCACTTTCTGAGCGCCAATTTTTTCCGGCCCTTTTCACTGCCCGCGGATGGCTGCGCTCGCGTTCGCTGTTGATTCCCACGATATAGACCTTGCCGGAGCCATGCTTCCCGCCCTTTGTTTTTCTCCCTGCATAGCGATAGTCCGCGCCGCGATGGTCGCGTTGCCAGTCGCGCCGCAGTTCATACAGCGAACAGCACACCCTGTGTCGCGCTCCTCTGCCACACATAATCATAGACCCGGCCCGCGATTGCCTCTGTTTCCTGTTCTGTAAACGGGGGGCGAGGCAAGGACCCCCACAAGCTGTCGAGAATGAACACTTTTACGTCAGCTTGTGTCTCGGTATTTTTAGACCAACTCGGCATGGGCTTCAGATGTTCCTGGAGCGCGGCAAGAAGAGACTTGCTCGCCTGCTTCAATTTCTCCCGGTCAGTCTTGCCGATATTTTCCTTGAATATAAGGTCAAACAAGGCCAGCTCTGTCTCACTCAGGCCTTCCTGAACAGATCGTTTCTCCTCGTCATCAAGGGTTGCGGCAAACGCCATGAGCCGCGCAAAGGTTTCTTCCACAGTAGCACGGTCCTTTTCCCGGTTATAATCGGCAATGATTTCCTGGTACTTTTTGTAATAGTCCATCCGCAACGGATTATAGGCAAGCATATCCGCCAGCTTCTTTTCGACGACTTCGCGGATGTCCTGCAATGCCGCGTGCTTCCTTTTTACCTTTTTAGCGAATTCGTCACGTAACTTCTCAAAATCAATCTTGCTGAGGTCCACCTTCATTCCCTCTGCATGATCTTCTCCCGGCTCCTGGGCGCGGATTGCCTCATTCACAATCCTGTGGAGTTCTTTGAGAACATCAGTGATATCGGCCGTATCGCGTCGTTCTTGAAGTTTTTTGTAGATGGCTTCAATATTATCATGCCGCTCGGCATAGGCGAAGACACTCGGCTCCATTAACAATGCCTTGAACCGGATGAATACCTGTCGAGCCATGATCTCGAAACGCCGCTTCGATTCATCCGTAGTGTACAGCGCGTCAACCGCATCACGAAGCCCTTGAATGCGTGTGAAACCTGTTGTTCCTGCGAGACCGGCTGGATCAAAACCCAGGCCTTTCAGGTGATTCTCCGCGGCCTCTATACCCTGCACCAATGCTGCGACCAGTTCACCGATGGGTGCAACTATTTCCCCAAGGTCATCATCACCTTCATCTCCAAGGGCATATTGAGCTAACGCCGCACGCAGGCTTTTAAGCATACTGCTGTAATCAACGATCACGCCGCAATCCTTGCCGGGAAACACGCGGTTGGCGCGGGCAATGGCTTGCATAAGCGTATGTGCTTTCATTGGTTTATCGATATAAAGGGTGGAAAGGCATTCAACGTCGAAACCGGTAAGCCACATTGCACATACGATGGCAACTCGAAATGGATGTTGCGGGTCTTTGAACGCATCCTCCGTGCTCACTCGCCTGCCATCCGGCGTCTCAAAACCTGTCTTCATGACCAGGCGGTGAGGAATGATATCAATATCCCATTTATTGAAGTCACGAACCTCATTCTGCGCTTCACTTATGATGAATTCGATAATCGTGCTTTCCATCCACTGCGCTTGGCCCTGAAGCTTTTTCAATTCATCGGATAGCCGCTCCTTCTCATCTAAATCAGTAGTCACGGACAACTCAGACTCAGCTCGCAGAATAGTCGTTTTTACCAGCGCCAGCTTTGCATGCCAGCGGGGAATGATCCGCTTATGCATCCGGCCGCAGGTTATTTTATCAATGCACACGAGCATCGACTTGCCGGATTCCCAACGGGTAGTGCAGTGCTCCACAAAATCAGCCGCCAGCTTATCCAGCCGGTCATCCGCGGTTATGACCTCATAGTCCTGGCCGAGTAAACGCTCAAGATGAGCTTCCTGGTCCGGGGTAAGATCAGCTTCCTCGATCTTTGCTGCAATGCGGTCGTTCAAATCGAACTTGGCAATGCCGAGTTTCTCGCCCCGGTTCTCGTAGACCAGCTTGACCGTGGAATTGTCTTCCTCCGAACGTTTGAAATCATACCGGGATATGTACCCGCCGAAAATCCGGCGTGTAATGTGATCATGCTTAAAGAGCGGCGTTCCTGTAAAACCGATGAAGGATGCGTTTGGAAGGGCCAGTCGCATGTTGCGCGCAAACTTCCCTGCCTGGGTCCGGTGCGCCTCGTCCGAGATCACAATAATATCGTCACGCTCACTGTAAGGCTCAGTGACAGTTTGGTTGAACTTGTGAATAAGACTGAAAACAAATCGATGGTTTTCACTCAGTAGGGCTTTCAAATTGTCGCCGGAAGCAGCCCGTGGCGTCTTCTCGTCCGCAACACCGCATCCGACGAAGGTGCGGAAAATCTGATCGTCCAAGTCTTCCCGGTCGGTCATAAGCACGAAGGTGAAATTTCCCTGTACCACGCGCCTGACCTTATCAGCAAAAAATGCCATTGAATAGGATTTGCCGCTGCCTTGGGTGTGCCAGAAAACCCCGAGCCGTCCGAGATCGGGATGCGCCCGTTTAATCAGAGGGAGAGCATCGATTTCGGTTATTCGGTTATCAGAGCTGATCATTGCCCCGGTGGGTTCAGCGGACTCCTCGGCAACCTTCAAAAATTCAGGCGTGTATGTATAGGGGATGAGTCTTTCTTTTGCAGGATATTCCTTCTTCAGTTTTTCCTGATAGACAACTGATGCGACAGCGTTATTCACGCCCAGCACTTGATGATTCCGCGCGACGACCTTCCTTGTTCCGCCCGGCCGACTGTCATCAAAGAGAATGAAATTCTCGACCAGATCGAGCAGCCGCTCCTTGGCCAGCATGCCGTTCAGGAGCACTTCTGCCTCGACGCGTCCCTTTTCCTTTTCATCATTACGCTTCCACTCGGTAAAGTGTTCCCATTTGCTCGTGATTGAGCCGTAACGGGCTTTGTCTCCATTGCTGACGATAAGGAATGCATTCTGATGGAAGGCATGAGCGATACTGTGTTCGCTCATGTAATCGGTCAAGTTGTCGTCGAAGCCCGCTCGGATATTCCGGTAGACTGCCTTCAATTCGATAAGCACGAGCGGAAGGCCATTCACAAAACAGACAAGATCCGCGCGTCGGTTGTAATGCGGTACGCGTGTGCCCTGGACCTTAAGCTCCCGAACAACAAGAAAGCGGTTATTCGGCGTACCGTCTTGATTATCGCTGTTTTTATAATCTATTACCCGAGCGAGAGCATAGTGAGTCTGTCCTTGAGCGTCCCGCCAATCAACGGGCACACCGTTTCGAATAAATCCGTAGTACTCCCGGTTATGTTGCAATAACGACCTTGCAACGTCAACGTGGGTAAGTTTTTCGATGGCCTGATCCCGGGCTGATTGGGGAAGATCAGGGTTAAGCCGGACCAATGCTGCGCGAAGGTCGCGCACAAGAACGGCCTCGCGCTCACTCGTTCGCCCAAGCGTG
>JBGPHF010000041.1:0-9025 GCA_041484215.1 Nitrospirota bacterium | reverse complement strand
CCATATCGGCAACATCCTGCTTCGTGAGCCGCATATCGATCATGAGACCTTGTTTTGACTCGACTCCGACCTTCTTGGCCAGCTTCAGGAGCAGGGCCGCGATCCGGGCCTCGACTCGCTCGAGCGCGATGTTCTTGAGCGAGTCATAGGAGCTTTTCATCCGGTCCCCAAGCTGGAGCGCTATGCAGTACATGAGGTTCGGGAACCGGTCCACGAGTCTCATCAGATTCTTCCGGGAAATCTTCATCACTTCGGAATTTTCCATGGCAATGGCATTCGCCGGGTAGGGGAAACCCCGGATCACGGCTACGCCGCCGAAGATGTCGGTTGGAGATATTATCTCAAGGATAATTTCCTTGCCTTCATGAGAAATCTTGGTGATTTTCACTTTGCCTTTCGACACGAAGAAGAACCATTCGGGCGGGTCGCCTTCGGAGAAGATGTATTCTTTCTTCTTGTATGAGGCCGTGACGAGGTAGGGCTCCAATTCCTTGAGCTCGTCGTCGGAGAGATTTTGAAAAAGATCGATCTGCTTCAGTTTCTTTACCGTCACGAGTTTTTCTCTCCCTGTTTTCGGCCCGCGGGCCGTAATCGCTTCCAGTAGATGTATTCTGATTTCCCGGTCACGACGAGGTCGGGGAGCGTGCCGGCCCGTTCATACCCGAGTTCCATGTAAAACTTCTGCGCTTTGCGGTTAAAAGACGAGACGCAGAGAAAAAAGTTCCGGCTTTGCCGGACGGTCCTGTTCTCCGCGAACGAAACGAGGCCCCTCCCGACGCCTTGTCTTCGGGCCTCGGGTGCCACTCCCAGGGCGCGGAGATAGCCGCCCCGCGCAAAGATCGGTTCGGGAGTGAACACGATGAACCCGGCAACAGCGGCGCTGCCGCGGTCTTTGGTCACGCAAACGTAGGCCTGTTTTGCCAGGATAAAGCGCCTGAAATCGACGCCTTCCCCGAGCGTGCGCCACGGTTCTGATTGCGCGACAATGGCTTTGCACGCGCCGATGTGTTTGCTCGTCATGGGTATGATCCTGGGCAAGGATATCATGACTGGATCTCTGCCTCTTTTTTAAGGAGCGCGAAAATTTCCCTGACCTGGCGTTCAGTGTCTTCCCGGCTCCCTCGGTTGTCGACCACGAAGTCGGCGTGCTCGCGTTTTTCGCTGAGCGGCATCTGGCTCCTGATCCGGGCAAGGGACTGCTCGGTGGTGAACCGATCCCGTTCCATCAGTCGTTTCAATTGATCGCTTTCGTCGGCATAGACCACGATGACCTTATCCATCTTTTTGTGGTAACCCGTTTCGATGAGCAGCGCGGCATCCAGTACGATGAAGGCGTCCGGCTGCCGGGTGGTCAGGTGTTTGACTTGTGACGTGTAGACCTCGAAGACTTTTGGGTGAAGACAGTTGTTGAGCCAGGCCCGTTTACCGGGGTCGGTGAACACGATTTCACCGAGTTTTCTCCGGTCAATGGTCTTGTCCGGGCGCAGGATCGGTTCTCCGAAATAGGAAGAGACTTCCTTCCATGCGGGTTGGCCGGGCGCCAGGAGCTCATGGACGATCCGGTCCGCGTCGATGACGTGAGCGCCGAGGTCCTTGAGCACGCGCGCTACAAGGCTTTTTCCGCTGGCGATGCCGCCGGTAAGACCTATGATGAGCATGGCAACCTGTTCCCTGGCAGTAGAGCGGGGGCCCTCCCCGTGATGGGACGAACAACCGCGTTTCTTACAACGCGCGCCGCAGCCACGCGACAATCGGCTGCAGCAGGCGCGTCAGAAGTTCGATGCTTTTCATTATACCACCGCCGAGGAACTCCGGAAACGCCGGATGCTCGGCGAGCAACAGATGGAGCAGAAGCGCCGCGAACAAAAGGTTGAACAAAAAAATGAGCGGATAAGAAAAAAAAGCCCCCTGCTCCGCAATGTCGGTTTGATCGGTCTGGAGAAAAACAAAGGTCAATACGAGGTGAAACGAGAACGTGGCGCCGATGACGAAGACCATCCACCCCGCAGCTCCCCGGGCGCCGGCGGCGAGCGTCAGCCCGTAGAAAACGAGGGCGAGAAACGTGTAGAGCGGGAAAAAATAAGGGGCCAGGGTGATGATGAAGTTGGATTTTGTGAGCGTGACGCGCCCGCCCCGTTCGCTTGCCTGAAAGTTCTTCACGGAGCCGCCGAAGAGCACGGCGAAAAGCGCGTGCGTCAATTCGTGTCCGAAGACATACGTAAAGATCGGCCTCCTGAACAGGACATGCGCCGTCAGGTATGCAAGCCCGCCAGCCAGAAAATAGTACGGGACAGCGGGTTTATACGCGACGCTGAAAACCGTTGCGAAGAATTGCCACGTAAAGCCCACGCACAAGGGGAGGAAGGCGACGCCCAACAGTATTTTCACCAGGTATTTAAGCATGCGCTCCTAAAGCAGGGTATCGAGCAGGAAACGGGCCAACAGCTCGGTATCCGAGAGACGGTCGAGGAGTTCCTTTTTCTCGCCGATAAAGCCCGGTTCTACCACGTAGGCGGTGTCCCGGTAGAGGAGTGAGTCCAGGTAGACCTCGGCGTTCATCGCCTTGACGTCTTTTTCATACTGTATCCGGCCCACCAGGCCGTGAGGGTCGGGTCCGTTGTCCGCGGTCTTGACGACGCGGTAGGCGGGTTCCAATGCGAAGGAAGGCGTGTCGCCCGTGAGCAGCGTGAGCACGTTCCCGTCAAGCTTGATTTTGCCCTCGTCGATCAGGGAGTCGAGTATGCGCTGGGAAAAAAATAAATTGCTCATGGCGTCATCCGTTCGCTCGCTGCATGCGATAGAGAATATACACGGAGGCTGAGGCGAAAAGCACGTTCGCGAGCCAGGCGGCTTCGAGGGGAGGGATCGCGCCGGACCGGCCGAGTGCCGTGCCGACACTCGCGACACTCCAATAGAAAAACGCGATCAGCACCGCGAAGGCCACGCTTCTGCCTAGCCCGCCGCTCCTCACTTTTTGGAGAGACAGTGGTGTCGCGATCAGGACCATGAGGAGGCTCGACAGAGGGAAGGCAAGTTTGCCGTAGAGGTCCACCTCATAGCGCGTCGCCACGTAACCGCTCATCTTGAGTCGCTTCACGTAGTCCCATAATTCCGAAAAATTCATCTCATCCGAGCCCTTGGCGATCATGCCGAGATCGTCAGGATTTTCAACGATGTTGAAGACTTCTCCGTCGACGGACTGGGAGTACTCCTGGTCTCCGTTGATGACGTACTTCAGTCCGTTGTGAAGCCGCCAGGCGCCGTTTTCCCACACGAGGCTGTCCGCGGCGATGCGCTCCCGCACGGAGAACTCGGGGTCCAGCTTGAAAATATTCACGCCGAGCATTTGGTTCCGGTCCGGAGCGATGAGCTCGATGTTAGCAATGCTGTTGTCCGGGCCGCGCAGCCACAGTTTGCGCTGCTGAAATACGACTCGTTGCTGGCGCTTTTCTATTTCCACGCTTTTTATTATCCCCGCCCTCGCCGTATAAACGGGCATGACGAATTCATTATTAAAAAAACCGAGTCCGGAGATGAGCGCCCCGCAAGCGATGACCGGCGTCACGATTGCCGCAAGGCCGATGCCGCCGGCGCGCATGGCGATGATCTCATTATGGCGGGACAGGTTGCCGAGCGTCAAGAGCGTGGCGATGAGCGACGCAATCGGCAGGGAAGTCGCCGCGTAGGCCGGAAGGCTGTACAAAAAATAACGGACGACCTGAGAGAGGTGCGCCTTGTAGCGGATGAAGCTGTCGGCCTTCTGGAGAAAATCGATGCACAGATACAGAATGAGGATGCCGAGCATTATCATCAAGAAGAGGCGCATGAATTCGCCGACTATGTATCTGTCGAGGATCTTCATGGGCGCGAGGACCGCTCTTGCTTCTTCAGGAAAAGCCGATGGACGGCATCTCCGATTCGACGCAGAATCTGGAATTCGAGCTCCTGGCCTTTTTTCAGAACGAGCAGAATTGCCGCCCCGGTCATGAGGGCGTTCGGCAGCCAATAGGAAACGGCCGGGGACAGCTTGCCCGTGTCGGAGAGATTGGTGCCGGCCGCGAGGACGACGTAGTAAAGCAAAAAGACCACCAGTGCGATCCCGATGCCCGCGGATTTGCCCGAGCGCGTGCGGCGGATGCCGAGCGGCGCTCCGACCAGACCGAAGAGGAGGCAGGCAAAGGGTATCGAAAGACGCTTATGGAGTTCGCTCTCAAGTTCGATCGCCGGCTTTCCCTCGGCGCGGGCCTTTCGCCAGTTTTGCAGCAATTCGACACTGCCGACCTCATCGAAGTCGAGTCCTTGCTGGCCGCTCTGAAGCAAGGCATGACTGATATCGAGGTAGAGGTTGCCCGCGTCGAAGGTCATGGTCGAATAGGAGTGTTCGTCCCGCGGAAGAGCATGGATAGCCCCCTGTTGCATGGCGAGGGTGACTTTGAATGAATCGGGATCGGTGATCAGCCTTCCGCGGCGCGCGACGATGGCATAAGGTTCCTTGGTGGAGCGCTCGTCGGAAATAAATATGCCTTCCATGCGGTCGGGAGAGTCCATCTTGTCGACATAAATGATCATGCCGTCGAACGTGGCGCTGAAAACGCCGGGTTCGATGCCGATCATGGCCCGAGATTTTACCAGGTCGAAGAGCTGGACCTTGAGCGCATGGTTGGCCCCCGGCGCGATGAAAAGGGAAGTGAGCGCCGTGGCCAGAAAGACCCCGCTGGCAAACACCATCACCGGACGCATCATGTTGTAGAGACTGATGCGGGAAGCCTTCATGGCGGTTATTTCCGAGTCGGCGCCGAGCCGGGCAAAGGCCGTCAGGATGGCGACAAGAAAGGACATGGGGATCGTGACGACCAAAAAGCTCGGCATGATGAAAGCGACGACTTTCGCTATGGAGGCGAGCGTCGCCCCTTTCGAGATGACCAGTTCCGCGAGCCGGTACATTCTCTGGAGGAACAGGACGAGCGTGAGCGCGGCAATGCTGAGAAAAAAAGGCGTGCTGATTTCACGAAGAAGATACCGGTCAAGAATGCGGAACCTGGGCATATTTATTTTCTTATCTCCTCGAGGATGTTCTGCTCGATCCGGTTCATGTCGAAGTAGTCGCGTTCCAGCTCCTCGACGTAGAAACGGTCAAGGCCGCTGTTCTGGAGAAAGTCCTCGCGCACGCGGTTGTCGCGGGAAACGATGATGTGCGGAAGCAGATTGTTGAGGTAGAACGATTCCTTCCTGATGTCGAGGATAATTTCCTCGAAAACGTTGTGCGGCACGGGCCCCGACACGATTTCCTTGGATTGGATCTCGCGGTTCAGGTCCTGGATGAATATTTCCTGGTCTTCCTTTGAATTGAGCTCCGCGTAAATGCTCTTGAATCGGTCTTTGATATACCGGTGGATCGCCGTGTAGAGCCGGTCCTCTTCGTTGATCTTCGCGAGCGAGGCCGCAAGTTCGCGGTATGTGGTATCGCCGCTTTTGATCGCCGACAGGCCCTTGTGCAGGAGGTCGATCTTTTTGCGGCCGTACCGGGTAAGGTAGCGGTTGTCCCGCAGGTGGTCGATAAAAAGCTCGCGGAACAAGTTGGCGTCGATCTGGTCGAATATTTCCTTGTTGCCGGACAAGCTCCTGATGTTGTCCTCGTTCAGGGTCGAGTTCTCCATGAACGCCAGATTATTGATCGAGGTCGAGGCGCTGTCGTAGCGATCGAAATAGGTGAGGATATGGCTCATGGACTCGAGCACGGCCATGTCGTTCGTGTCCCGGGCGTGCTCGTCGCATGCCCGCACCGTGTCGAGCAGCAGGCTCTCGAAGGCCGGGTCACGATGGGTCGTCGATTTTTGCTTGGCCTTGAGGAGCTTGACCAGGTCTTCAGAGGAAACATGCCCGCGAATATTGTCGGTTCGGAAAAACAAACCTTCGAAGATGGCGCGGGTGTCCCGGATGTAGTCCGGCTCCTCCACTTCCACGATATGCATGTCTTTGAGGAGGAGCTCGTCGAGCGTGTCGAAGAGCGTATGGGGAATGTTGAGTCGCAGGCTGAGCGTCCGCAAGCGCGAAAGCTTTGCCAATTCCGAAGGGCTGACATCCCCCTTGTCCGAGACGGCTATAAGAATGTCTTTGTATTCATCGACGATTTTCTTGTTTTCCGGGAGCTTGTACATACCGTCGATCTTGATGCGTTCTTGCTGGTAGGGGATTATCTGGTACTTGTGGGACAAGCCTTCGAGCACGGCAGTCCCCTTGACGGAGATGGCCTTCTGTTCCGTGTAGAGCTTATTGAAGGTCTGAAAATATTCCTCGTTGTGCCGGTTCATGAGTCGGAAGAGAAAAATGAGCGCCTTGGGGTCTCCCATGGCATCGAAGATCTCCCGGCACAAACCGCTGTCGTCGGCCACGCCGACGTTTTCGCTCCGTTTGGCCTGCTTGCCGATATTTTTCAGAATGTCGCGCTGAAGTTCCTTGATTTCGACCTTGAGGGAGGAGTGAATAAAAAAGTAATAGTTCGAAACGGCGTTGCCGGAAAGAAAGACCTGATCGAACGATTCCTTGCCCGAGGTGTTATTGGTGAAGGAGATATTGTCGGACGTGTCGTAAAAAGCGCCGTACATGACCAGCCGGTTGGAAACGTCTTTTCTCAAAAGGTCCTTGAGCGGCAGGTCGACACCGAACATGTACTCGCAGAGGTTGCCTCCCGTGCCCATGTAACGCACGCCGTCCTGCAGGATCACGAACTCATTGCCGCCGGAAAAGAACCGATCTCCCTCGGGAAGGGACTCATAAAAATATCTGCTGCTCAGGTCCGAACCGGTGATGGTTACGTAGTAGTCGATTTTTTCGTTGGCTTTTCCGTGAAATTTTATCTCGTTGATCATAACTGGTTGTCATTATAACAAAACTGCTTGTTTTTTCAAAGTAAAAATAACCCGATCGGGGAAAGAGCTTGCCTTAAAAGGGAATAAAGGGGTATAATTCGACCCGTCTAAATCGGCGGCGGAAATAACGCTCTTCCGGCATGGGCCGTCGGGCGGCGTTGGAGACACTGATGAACGATCAACAAACGAAACTGGGCGCTTCGGCGAAAAAATGGATCATTCTGGTTCTGGCGGTGATCGCGGTCGGATTATTCTCTCTCTTCGTGCTCGTCAAAGGCAGCCCGCGGGGCGCGAAGATCATCGGCGAGGGAGACGTGGCGCCTGACTTCCGCCTCACATCGCTTGACGGCAGGCAAGTAAACCTGTTCGATTATCGGGGCAAAGTCGTCATGCTGCACTTCTGGGCCACCTGGTGCCCTCCCTGCGTGGAGGAGATCCCGACCATCGACCGGCTCTTCCGCGGTTCGTCCGGCAAGGACTTTGAGATCCTTGCCGTGAGCGTGGATGAGGGAGGGGCGGATGCGGTGGGAGCTTTTCTCAGCCGAACCCGGTTGACGCTTCCCGTGCTGCTCGATCCCCGGCATGACGTGTCAAGCCTCTACGGCACCTTCAAATTCCCGGAGACGTATCTTATCGACCGGCAGGGCGTCGTGCGCTATAAAGTGATCGGGCCGAGGGATTGGAGTTCCCCCGACGGGGCCGATGTTATTACGGGCCTGCTCGCGCAGAAATGAACGAGTGTTTGGGGTGGCGGCATTTTCCATTCATAGAAAATCGAGGGAGTGCATGAAATGTCCGATCTGACGATTAACTCCATCATTCTCATCGTGCTGCTGTATGTCGTTCTCCGGATCAATCGGGGTACTGGCTGGGGCTGAGCTGCAGCCGATGATTCCCCCTGTACGAGGGGGAAAAAACACCGCAGCGAATCGAAGGGCGAGGAGAAGCAGTAGCAGTCTGCAACCATGAAAAAAACATTTCTGACGGGGCTCGGCGTCGCCGCGCTCTGTGTGCTTATCTGCGGTTTTTGGACGGTAAGAACGCTGTCCAGCCTTCCTGACGTAGCAAGTTTAAAACACTATCGGCCCGCTGCGGCAGCGGAGGTCCTTGACCAGGACGGCAACGTCCTGACCGAGTTCTATGACCGCAAGTTCAGAATATGGGTCCCCCTCTCGTCGCTTCCCGATATCGTCATCCACGCGGTCGTGACCGCCGAAGACGACACCTTTTTCGAGCATAAAGGCGTCAATTACGGGGCGACCTGGGACGCGCTTATCCTCGATGTGCAGAAACGACGTTTTGCGAGGGGAGGCAGCACCATCACCCAGCAGATGATCAAAAATGTGCTTCTCTCCCGCGAGAAAACCATCGGACGCAAGCTGCGGGAGTACGTTTTGGCCCGCAAGGCCGAGGAACTGCTGAGCAAACGGCAGATCCTCGAAATCTACCTGAACGAAGTCGAGTGGGGCGAGAATATATACGGCATCGAGGCCGCCAGCCGCTTTTACCTCGATAAACACGCTGCCTCGCTGACTCCGGCCGAGGCGGCGCTGCTCGCAGGCATGCTGCCCAATCCGCGCTACTATAACCCCTTCAAAAGGCCCGACAAGGCCAAGGGCCGGCAGGAGCGCGTTCTGGCGAATATGCTCCAGGCAAAGCTAATCACCCCTGAGGAATCCGAGTCAGCCTTGAAGGACCCGCCGCTGCGGTCGGAGACTTCCGGCAAGTTCGACTTTTCGGCGCTGAACGCGAAGAACGGGAGACCGTGCTACCAACACGCGTTGGAACAAGTGTTACTCACGTTATTCGGGGAGCAAGCCGTGTACAGGGGCGGGCGGACCATACGGACGTCGCTGAATAAAGGGCTTCAAAATGCCGTTAGCCTGTTCGAAGACGTACGGCAGGACCCGGCAGGCCAAACGCCTGCCAAGGTAACGGTCATACAGGAAGGCAAACGAATCAGGGCTATCCTTTGCACTCCCGGCAAGGAGCGCACGCTTCGTGATATGGCCGCAGCAGGCTTGCCGCATCCCTTCGAGACAACCACGCTGCTGCTCGATTCGATCACGCAAGACCAGCTCGTTCTTTCCGTGGACGGAGAAAAGCCGTGACCGTCAAAACTCGAGGTTCGGCCGCAGGATGAACTGAAAATTGCT
>JBGPHF010000040.1:0-9051 GCA_041484215.1 Nitrospirota bacterium | reverse complement strand
TTAAGTTCCTCGATCAGTCCCCAGATGAGCCGCCGGGCCTGAGGATCCAGCCCGACCGTTGGTTCGTCCATGAAAACCACGGCGGGACGATGCATCAAGCCCCGCGCGATCAGAAGCCTCCTGCGCATGCCGCCGGAGAGGTGCTCGACAGGCGTTTCCTTTTTCTCCCACAGACCGACAAACCGGAGCAGCTCTTCGATTCTCGCTTTCCTCTCCGCTGCCGCCATCTTATGGAGCCTGCCGTGATATTCGAGGTTCTCGGCGCAGGTCAGGTCGATATCGAGGTTCAACATCTGAGGGACGACCCCGATCGAGCGTTTCACATTGAGCTGGTCGGAGAACACGTCGTGTCCCGCAACGGAGGCCCTACCGGATGTCGGCGAAAGCAGCGTGGTCAGCATGCGGATCGTCGTGGTCTTGCCCGCCCCATTCGGCCCCAGAAGTCCGAAGACCTCTCCTTTCCCGACGGAGAAGCTGACGGACTGCACTGCGCCGAGAGAGGCGAAGTGTTTTGTAAGTTCATGCGTTTCGATCATGACTCTCCGGTTAGTTCTCGACCTCGATCCCCAGCAACTTGATCTTCCGGTGCAGGTTGCTGCGCTCGACACCGATGCCGTCCGCGGTCTTGCTCACGTTGCCGCCGTATTCCTTGAGCTTCCGCGTGATAAACTCGCGATCGAACTCAGCGCGCGCGTCCTTGAGCAATGCATGATCTGTCCCAACTGATGTAGCAGATAATGGCCGCTCTTCCTTATGCGGTCCGCTGACCGGCGGCGGTACATCCTGGGCTTTGAGTACCGGACCGGGCGCCATGATGATCAGCCGTTCGATAATATTCCGCAGCTCACGCACATTGCCCGGCCAGGAATAGCGTACGAAGAGGGCGAGCGCGTCATCCTCGATCGTTTTCGGCTTCTGACCGTACTCAAGCGAAAACTCCTGCAGAAAATGTCTCGCCAGGCGCGGGATGTCGTCTGTGCGCTCCCGGAGCGGAGGAACTTCGAGCGGGATCACGTTCAAGCGGTAGTACAAGTCCTCGCGAAACGTTCCTTTCCTGATCTCATCGGCCAAGTTTTTGTTCGAGGCCGCGATGACCCGCGCGTCGGTCTTGAGCATTTTCGTTCCGCCCACGCGCTGGAACTCCTGCCCTTCGAGCACGCGCAGCACCTTGGCCTGCGTGGCCATGCTCATGTCCGCGATCTCGTCGAGGAAGATGGTGCCGCCGTGAGCAAGCTCGAACTTGCCGCGCTTCATGCCCATGGCGCCGGTAAAAGAGCCTTTTTCGTGGCCGAAGAGCTCGCTTTCGATAAGCTCCTGCGGGATCGCGGCGCAGTTCACTTCTATGAAGGGACCGTTCGCCCGGGTGCTCGCCCGGTGAATGGCGCGCGCCACAAGCTCCTTGCCCGTGCCGCTCTCTCCGTGGATCAGCACCCAGCCGTTCGTCGGCCCCGCAAGCGCAATCTCGCGCCTGAGCGCCGTAATCTTCTCGCTCTCGCCCACGAGCTCGTAGCGGCGCTCGATGCTGCGCTTGAGCGATTCGTTCTCCTCGCGCAGGCGCGACTCCTCGATGCCGTGCCGTACGACGAGCGTCAGGTGTTCAAGCTCGGGCGGTTTCACGATGAAATCGTAAGCCCCCATCTTCGTGGTCTTGACCGCCGTCTCGATCGTGCCGTGTCCCGTGACCATGACCACCGGCAGCTCGGGCCTCATCTCACGGAGCCTCCGGAGCGTCTCGATCCCGTCCATACGCGGCATGGCGATATCGAGCAGCACAAGCGCCGGCTGCGTCTCGGCGAGCAGGTCGATCCCCTCTTTGCCCGAAGACGCGGTTACGACCTCGTAGCCTTCGTCCTTCATCACGCCGACAAGGCTGTTCCGCACGCTCTCTTCGTCGTCAACTATGAGGATGATTTCGACGGCTTTCCCTTTCTGGAGTTCCTCATCATGATGCAGAGAAACAGCTTCCTTGATATTTTTTAACAACTCATCGTAGGTCTCTTCCTGGAACCATTTTACCTAAATAACGCTCTTTTCACAATCATTATCCTCAACCCGCAGTTACCGGCGTCCTCGAACACCGTTCGTATCTCCACGGTGCTCAGTTAACCCGGTAAACAATTCGATGTTTTTTGAACAGCACTTCCCGTATTGCGGGATTGGAAAATCGGGCACTATTCCTCTTGATATCTTACTACCGGAAAGGGCCAGAAAAGAAACGGGTATGGAAAATTCACTGCTGCAGCCCAGCAAGAGACTCCAAGGCCTGCGCGTGCAGCCGCTCGTTTGCACTGGCGAGCAGGGGAACGGTCCGTTCGAGGCCCACGGTGACCGCTTCGATCGCCATGCCGTAGATATCCGTGATCACGCCGTCCGCCTCTTCGAGGATTAACATCCCCGCCGCGTAGTCGAACGGTCGCGCGGGATTGGCGAGGACGAGTAGGCTGAGCGACCCGGAAGCAAGATACGCAAGGTCGAGCGCCACGGAGCCGAAGCAGCGCGTTCGCTTTGCCTGACGGATGAGCGGCATCAGTTTGGGGAGGTCGGTTCCCGGCGACGAAGTCTCGTAGGCCACGATCGTGATACCTTCCGAGGCCGAAGTCCTGATCCGTTTGCCGTTCTTGTACGCCCCTTCGGCGCGCACGGCCCAGAACTCGTCTCCCCTGGCGAGGTTCAGGACGTAGCCGACGGCGAGGTCGGAGAGTTTGTCCCCGTTTAAGAGCGCGATCGAGGTTGCGAAGAAGGGGATGCCGGATTTTGCATTGTTGCTGCCGTCGATGGGGTCCACGAGCACGATCTTTTCCCCCTCCCCGAACTTCCGAACGCCCAGTTCTTCGGAAATGAGCGTGAACGACTCGCCTCCCGCGTGCACGCGTTCGAGCGCCGTGACAATGATGTCTTCCGCCCACTTGTCCACGGGAAATGTTTTATCTCCTCCTGCGCCTTGACCGAGCGGAACGAGCCCGCCTTCGCGTGCGAGGAACTCCGCCATCCCGCCGCGCAGCTGTTTGCCGATGTTTTTAAAGACTTCCAGCCATTGTTCGCTTTTCATTCTTTCTCCACCTTACTTGACTGCCGCTTTATTTTTAAAAAAATTCACGACTTCTTCCGCGGCATTTCTGCCGACGCCCTTCAGGGAAGCAAGCTCCTCCCTTGTCGCCTGTTTTATCTTCTCGACACTGCCGAAATGACGGAGCAGCGCTTTTTTCCGTACCTCGCCGATGCCGGGGATGTCGTCGAGCTCCGAATGCACGGCCCGCTTCTCGCGGAGTTTTCTATGATAGGTAATGGCGAAGCGGTGCGCCTCGTCACGCGCGCGGGCGACCAGGTGCGTGGTCGCGCTCGCGGGGTCGAGGATAACCGGCTCGTCCACTCCGGGGAGAAAGACCCGCTCGAACTCCCGGTCCGTTCCTTCTTCCCCGCTCCTCGCCTTGGCTAGCCCGATCACGTCAGGTCCTTCGATCCCCAAATCTCTCAGCACGTCGAGCGTGGAATTTAACTGGCCCTTGCCGCCGTCGATCAGGATCAGATCGGGCAACTTCCCTTCCTCTTTCGCCTTTGTGTAGCGGCGACGGATCACTTCAGCCATGCTTGCGAAATCGTCCTGGCCGGAGACGGTCTTGATCTTGAACTTCTTGTAATGCCGCTTGTCCGGAAGGTTGTCCTCGAAACTGACCATGCTCGCTACGGATTCCGTCCCCTGGGTGTTCGATATGTCGAAGGCCTCGATCCTGCGCGGGAGATTGGCGAGCCCCAGCTCTTCCTGGAGCCGGGCGAGAATGCGCTCCTTGCTTTTGCGGGACAAGAGGTGCTCCCGGAGCGACTGCGAGGCATTGTCCGAGGCCATCTGGACAAGCTCGCGTTTTTTTCCGCGCACGGGCACCGAGACCTGGACCTTTGCCCCTCGCCTTTCCGTGAGCCAGCTCTCGAACACGGAGCTGTCCGGCACTTCGAACGGCAGCAGCACCTCGACCGGAACGATCATCTCTTTTGCGTAGAATTGATGGAGAAAATCCGCGAGAACGTCCTCGTTCGTCATGCCGTGCGCGTCCGGGATGTAAAAATCCTTCCTGCCGAGCAGCAGCCCGTTCCTGATAAAAAGCGCCTGGATGTCCGAGTGGCCGCCTTCCGAGGCCATGCCGATCACGTCCTGGTTCTCAAACCCCGGCGAGATGACCTTCTGTTTCTCGAACGCCCCTTCGATTTTCGCGATCCGGTCCCGCAGCTCCGCCGCGCGCTCGTAATCCATCTTCTCCGACGCTTCTTCCATGTGCAGCTTCAACATCCCCAGGAGGTCCCGGTTCTTGCCTTCGAGGAACAGCCGCACCTGGTTCACCACGTCGTGGTAAGCGGCTGCATCCGCTTCCGCCGAGCAGGGGGCCATGCATCTGCCGATTTGAAACTGAACGCAGGGCCGTTCGGGCTTGTCCTTTTTGAATTCCTTTTTACACGTAGCGAGCGGAAAAGTTCGTCGTATGAGCGCGAGCGTCTCCCACATGCCGCCCGCGGGAATGTAGGGGCCGTAATAGAGCGCGCCGTCTTTCTTTAATCTTCTGACCACATCCAGGCGGGGATACTCGGCCTTGATGTCGAACCGCAGGTAGGGATAGTTTTTGTCGTCCCGGAGAACGATATTGAAGCGGGGGCGGTGCTTCTTGATGAGGGTGGCCTCCAGGATCAGCGCCTCAAGCTCCGTGTGGGTGACGATGGTCTCGAGGTCCGCGATCTGGCGCACCATGAGCTCGGTTTTCTCGCCCTTCGAGCCTTTTTGAAAGTACGAACGCACCCGGTTCCAGAGGGACACGGCCTTGCCGATGTAGATGATGTGGCCCCGGGCGTCCTTCATCAAGTAGACCCCCGGCTCTTCCGGGAGGTTCTGGAGTTTTTCTTCGAGGGTCATAACAGGATTATTTTACCACGGATACAAGCGTCAAAACAACGGCAGGATGAAGCGCTTCTCCTTCGCACTTACGAAGGGATCGTAAAATAAAACGTCGTTCCTTTGCCGGGCTCGGACTCGACCCAGATGCGGCCGCCGTGGCGCTCGACGATCTTTTTGCAAATCGCGAGGCCGATGCCCGTTCCCGGATATTTCTCTTCATTTTTATAAAGCCGCTCGAAGAGCAGGAATATCCGGTCGAAATCCCGCGGCCCGATGCCGATGCCGTTGTCCGAAACGGAAAAGAGCCAGGTCTTGTCTTCGGCAGCGGGCCGGCCGGTCCCTTCGTGCGGTCCGTCGGACGCGCGCGCTTCCCGTGCGCCGATATGAATGCGCGGGGGCGCTGCGTCGCGGTATTTGATCGCGTTGCCGATGAGATTTTGAAACAGCTGCGCGAGCAGCATTTTATCTCCCGTTACGGTCGGGAGCGGGTCGAACGTGATTGTCGCGCCGCTTGCTTTGATCGACGAGCCGAGGTTGGCGGTGACCAATTCCAGCAGCCCGTTGCAGGCGACCGGCTGAAAGGGCTTGACGCCCGTCGTAACGCCTGCGTAGGCCAGGAGATCGTTGATCAAAAGCTCCATGTGTTCCGCCCCCTTGCGGACGCGGGAGAGAAACTCGACGCCCCGGGCATCGAGTTTGTTTCCATACTTGCTCTCCAGGAGATAGACGAAGCCCCCGATGGAGGTGAGCGGTTCCTTCAAGTCGTGCGACACGATCGAGGCGAAGTGCTCGAGGTCCTCATTCGAGCGTTCGAGCTCCGCCATCTTGACCGCCAGCGCGTCCTCCGCGCGTTTCCTCTTCTCCACCATGGCGTTGAAAGTTTGCGCCAGCTGTCCCAGCTCATCCGTTGAGTTGACGGGAATGCTCTGCTCCAGGTTCCCTTTCCCGACCGCGCGCGCGGCCCGCGTCAACTGCAGGATCGGCCTGGTGAGCGAACGGGAAATAAGGACGCCGGCGGCGCCCGTGAAAAAAAACAACAGCACGGCCGTTAGCACAAGCGCCTTATTGGTCTTCGCAGCCGCTGCGGCGTGGTCGGTGATGTCCATCAAGGCCAGGATCGCGCCGATGTGACGCCCCTCCGCGTCGGTAAGGCTGAACCCGCCGCACATAAACGCCCGGTCCCGCGCCCTCACCTGCTGAAAAAGACGCTCCCCCTTCTCCACCCGCTCCATATTGCTTTCGGTAAAGCAGCGCGCCGCCGGCTCCGCATCGCTCGTGCTGCCGATGACGAGGTGCTTTTCCAAATCGTCCCAGTTGTCTCTCAGCCCGGCGACCCGCCGCAGGGATTTCCAGTCGTTCCCGTCCAGATAAACCTTATCTCCGATGATCCCGAACTCGCTGTTGGTCTCCTCTTTCAAAATCTTCAGAAAATGATCGATCCCTTCCCCTAATTCGATGTAGCCGATCAAGGTCTTGCCTTCGTAATACGGAATGACGGCCCTCAGGGCGAAAGCGGTCTTTCCTAGTTCGATTTCGCGGGCCGGCCCCTTCGTGTCCCGCGCGTTCCGGAACGACCTCCTGTTGATCAGGTCTCCATGGAGCTCCTTGCCGTGCATGCGGAGAAAAACGCGGCCGTCGGGGAGAATGAAATAAAAATGGGTTATGCCGTGGCTGTTTTTGAGCTTTCGGAAGAGCGGCTGCACGTGCGAAAAGAGCTCCTCCCTGTTTTTCCGGAGGTAGACTTCCTTGAGACGGGAATCACGGACGATCGCCTCCAGCGTCGAAAAGAGCATCTGGGTGTCCCGCTCTTCGAGGTTGTGAAACGCGGCCTGCACATTTTGTATGTTCTCGAGCGCTATCTGTTTGTAATTATCGTCCTGGGTTCGCACGACGATTGCATAGAAAAGCACGGACGCCGACAGCGTAAACAGTACAAAAAAGCCTGTTAATTTGAAACCCAGTTTCATCTGCTCTCCCCGCGCATGATTTTTTCCCGGACGCCGGTTCTGTGGAGCCCCCTCCGGCAGGAGCCGGAGGCTCCCTTAAATAACGCGACCTCCCGCGGACTACGCGCGACCCTCGGCGAGAGCCGGGGGATTGCAAGTCGCGGGATTCAGAGGCGGCTTCGATGATTATAGGACTCTGCACTTTTTTGTCAAGGGTATCTTCGGGCGGGGTGTATTCGGCAATCTTTTTACTTCTGATTTCTGGCTTCCGTCTTCTTAGTTCTGTCTTTTTCGTTTTTCACTCCACCTTCACGCCCACGGCCATTTCCCGGTTCCGCAGTTTCTTGATCCGGTCCCGCAACTCTGCGGCGCGCTCGAAGTCCTGTTTCTTGGCTGCCGCGCGCATCTCTTTTTCGAGGCGCTCGACGAGTCTGGGGAGGTCCGCGGTCGAGAGATATTCCGCTTCTTCTTCCGCCGCGATCGGCACGGTATAATAATCCTCCTCGTACACGGTGCGGAGCGCGGCCTGAATATTCTTCTTGATGGACTGCGGCGTGATGTTGTGTTTCTTATTGTACGCTTCCTGCACCGTGCGGCGGCGGTTCGTTTCGTTAATGGCGTTTTTCATAGAATCCGTAATATTCTCCGCGTACAGGATCACTTCTCCGTTCACGTGCCGCGCCGCCCGGCCCATGGTCTGGATAAGCGAGCGAGTCGACCGAAGAAACCCCTCCTTGTCCGCGTCCAGGATCGCGACGAGTGATACCTCGGGAATGTCCAGGCCTTCGCGCAGGAGGTTGATCCCGATGAGCACGTCGTACTTGCCCATCCTGAGGTCGCGGATGATGTCCACCCGCTCCAGGGTGTCGATATCGGAGTGGAGGTAGGCGACCTTCACATTCAGCTCCTTGTAATGCTCGGTCAGATCCTCTGCCATGCGCTTGGTGAGCGTGGTAACGAGCACACGCTCCCCCTTCTCGGCCCGATTCCGTATCTCGTTCAAAAGATCGTCCACCTGCCCCTTGACCGGCCGAATCGCGATCTCCGGGTCCGTGAGGCCCGTGGGCCGGATGACCTGCTCAATGATCCTTTTTCCGGATTTTTGCACTTCATAATCCGCGGGAGTCGCCGAGACATACACGGTCTGGCGCACCCGTTCCTCGAACTCCTGAAAATTGAGCGGCCGGTTATCGAGGGCCGAGGGCAGACGGAACCCGAAGTCCACCAGCGTGGTTTTCCTCGCCCGGTCTCCGTTGTACATGCCGCCGACCTGCGGGATCGTTGCGTGGGACTCGTCCACGATCAGAAGATAATCCTTGGGGAAGTAATCGATGAGCGTGGGCGGCGCTTCGCCCGGTTGTCTGCCGGAGAGGTGGCGCGAGTAGTTTTCGATGCCGTGGCAGAAACCCATTTCCTGTATCATTTCGAGGTCGAACATGGTGCGCTGCTCGATTCTTTGCGCTTCTAGCAGCTTGTTCGTCTTGCGAAAATACTGAATGCGCTCCCGCAGCTCGTCATGAATGCCGTCGATCGCGGCCTTCATACGGGACTCGGGTATCACGTAATGGCTGCCCGGGTAGATCGCGACCTTCTCCAGCTTTTGCAGCGGCGTGCCCAGAAGCGGGTCGAATACCGAGATCGCTTCGAGCTCGTCGCCGAACAGCTCCACGCGGATGGCCGTGCTCTCGTAAGAGGCCGGGAAGATCTCGACCACGTCTCCCCGCACGCGGAAGGTGCCGCGGTGAAAGTCGTAGTCGTTTCTCTCGTATTGGATGTCCACGAGTTTCCGAAGGATCTCGTCCCGTTCGATGCGCTGGCCCTTTTCGAGAAAGAGCAGCATGCCGTGGTACGCCTCGGGCGAACCCAGGCCGTAGATGCACGAAACCGACGCCACGACAATCACGTCGTTCCGCTCGAACAGCGCGTTCGTTGCCGAGTGGCGCATGCGGTCGATCTGCTCATTGATGGCCGAGTCCTTTTCGATGTACGTGTCCGTGGTCGGGAGATATGCCTCGGGCTGATAGTAATCGTAATAGGAGACGAAGTACTCGACCGCGTACTCCGGGAAAAGCTCCTTGAACTCATTGTAGAGCTGGGCAGCCAGGGTTTTATTATGCGCGATCACGAGCGTCGGTTTCTGGACCTTCTCCACCACGTTCGCCATGGTAAAGGTCTTGCCCGAACCCGTGACGCCCAGGAGCACCTGATGCTTAAGCCCCTTCATGA
>JBGPHF010000039.1:0-9099 GCA_041484215.1 Nitrospirota bacterium | reverse complement strand
GCGTCCTGCCTCCCGTATAGAGCGGCTGCGTCAGGACCAGTGCCCCGTTGACTTGATCGAGAGGCTGGAAAATGAAGCTTCCGCCATCAGGGGGCAGAATTTCATTAAAGCGGGTATAAGCGCCTCTCGCCGTCAACCGGGGGTAGAGATAGGTCCAGGCCTGATCCACCCTGCTTTCAGCCTGGAACATGTTCTCCTCGGACATTTTTACGGTTTCATTCGACCCGAGCGCCGCGGCGTAAGCGTCCTGGAGCGTAGCGACCTTGCTCTCAGCGGAAGCGGCTGACGGCATGCCCAGAAGCAGCGCCACAGCTGCAATGGCAACATACCCGTTCATCGTGAAGCTCCTTTTTTCCGAAGAAAACTTTTCGGCGTACGTTTCGGGCTGTTCACACCTTCAAAAAACATCTCCGTGACGAAATGTCCGTATCCGTCAACGGTCAAATCGAGTTTTTTCCCGATGACGTATTCCGCTATCGGCCTCATGATAAAGCTGTGCAGGATCATGCCCACCAGCGCGGGTATCGCCCAGGCAGGGTCGACTTTCTTTAATTCTCCGGCGGCCATGCCTTCTTGAAGAATACGGGCGAGTTTTTCATAGCCATGCGTGAAAAAATTATCCGCAAGCCAGGTGCAATTGTCGCTGCATACGGCAAACTCCATGGAGATGATCTTTCGCAGCTCCTCGTTGGACTGTTGGAGCCGGATGAACTCTTCGATGTATTTGCGGATTTTCGCCCGCGCGGTTGACGCGGAATTGAATATTTCGTCGTCCCATATCCGGTCGAAGGCCGTGAAGGAGTCGGCAAGGACCGCCCGGTAAAGGTCCACCTTGTCGTGGAAATGATAGTAAATCATCGCGGTGTTGACCCGCGCGGCCTCCGCCACATCACGCACGGAAGCGCCGTCCAGGCCGCGCCGGGCGAAGACCCGGCGAGCGGCGGCGAGGATCACCCCACGCGTATCCGCCGGGGGTTTTCCGATAGTGGGGCGGCGGCCAGCCGTTTTTTTGATAATTTTACGAGGTCGTATCATTGTGCTTGTATGTCACTATTTAACTGACTGTTTAATTAATTGTTCAAGAGTACAATAGACCACCGGGTTTTGTCAAGACAAATTCCCTTATGGGATCTCCGATGAACATTCTTTAGAGCAGAAACGTGGCGATAGGAGCTGTTTTTTTCAGATCAAGGAAATTAATCGAGGGGAGGAGCCGTAGGGGGGCAAAACCCGGCGAATCACGTCGGAACGCCTAGGTCTTCTGACGTGCCAGGTCTTCGAAATTGGACTTCTTTAATACCTCAGTCAAACGCATTTGGGCCGTCGCCCAGACGGGGCTTACCGGACAGTTTTTCGAGAATTCGCAGTTCTTTTTATCCTTTAAGCAGATGTTTAAATGGACCCGGCCTTCCACGGCCTCCAGCACGTCGAGCATCGATATTTCCCGGGATTGTTTGGCGAGTGAAAAACCGCCTTTCACTCCCCGGTAGGATCTTACAATCTTTGCCTTGACCAATTTCTGGAGTATCTTGGCCAAAAAGCTTTGGGGAATGAGGTATTCTTCGGATATTTCTGCGACGAAACTTACTTTCTTGAACGGCTGCCGGGCGAGGTACAAGACACTCCGAACCGCGTAATCTCCTTGACGGGTAACCTGCATGAGGTAAACTATAGCAAAGCTTTTATGCTTGTCAAGGCGAATTGATATCGGACACCCGCGGTCCTATGACGAACTCTTCGTTTATGATATAATAACCGTCAATCAAAGAGGAGACCTGTATGCGCAAACGAATCCGTACCACGTCTGTGTTCCTTGCCTTTTTTCTGGCCCTCTGCGCCGGCTGCGCCAAAAAGGACGGGGCCGTAACCGGGACCGTGGCGCCGCCGACCCCCGGTGTCAGTATCAGCGCGGTCCAAAACGACAAGACCGTAGCGACATTGACCGCGAACGCACAGGACGGAAAATTTTCGATGGCGCTCGCACCGGGCGCCTACGACATCCGCGTGTCTGTCCCCGGTTCTCCCCTCCCCCTGTCGTTTCCCTCCGTAGTTATAAAGTCAGGGCAGACTACCGAGCTGCCTCCTATCGGCCTCGGGCAGCCGTCGGGCAAAACCGTTCTCTCCGGCAGGATAACGCCGGCCGGCTCGGGGACAAAAGTCTCGCTTTACGCCGAAGGCAGAGAGCGCGCATCAGTAGCGACCGACAACGAGGGCAAGTATCAGTTCATTGAGCTTTCTGCGGGCTCCTATACCATTCAAGCGAACACCCCGGGGTATGCTTCGGGTGCCGCCGAACTCAGTGTCGCGAACGACCAAACCGTAACAAGGAACATGAAACTGTTCTTCGTGTCCACGATCGACGGCGTGGACTGGGGGGCGGGGAAAATTCGAGTTACCGGCGTGGGGATGCCTCCCGCCAAGGCAACGAACGCGACGGTCAGCCGGGAAATGGCGAGGCGGGCCGCGCTTGCCGACGGCCAGCGAAAACTGCTGCTTGCGCTCGACCGGATTCAGGTCGGGCCGAACCAGCCGCTGAAGCAGTTCTGGGGTGAACAACGATACACGGCCACGATTCAGGGATTCATCAGCGGCTACACGGTCGCGGGAGAGCGGGCTTTGGAAGGAGGCAAGTTTGAAATCGATCTGGAGCTTCCCCTCACCGGGGAAAAAGGACTGGACCGATTTCTCGCCGAGTAATACGCGGCACTGCAACCATGGGCGATATACGGCCACCGATAGCGGTAAAACTCTTTACAGGCATGCTTTCCTCCGAACCGTCCCTTTTTGACGCCTGCGGAGAAATACTCCGTGCTACATACGGACCGATCGGTTACGAAAGCGCTCTTCTGCCTTGGGACAAGTCCTCGTATTATGCCGATGAGATGGGTCCCGGCCTGTTCCGAAAATTTTTGTATTTTCAGAAACTGTTCGATCCGGGGGAACTCGCGGCAATGAAAAACTTCACGAACGCACTGGAAGGGCGCCTTGCCGGAACAACGTCGCACGGAGTTTTCCGACGCGTCAACATCGATCCCGGCTATATCACCGAAGCCAAAGTTGTACTCGCGACAACGAAGGACTTCCCGCACCGTGTCTACATCGGAAGCGGCGTGTATGCCGAGGCGACGCTTCGGTACAGCGGCAAGGACCGCAGTTTCGTCGCTTTCGAACATACGTACTTCGATTATCGAACGGAAACGTACCTGACCCTTTTCAATAAGGCACGAGAACTTCTGCGCACTGAATTGAACAGGTGAAGCCGCGAAAAATAGAATGGGGACGAGGTCTTTTAGACGGCGACGGGCTTCGTCGAAGACGCATCATCGCGAAGCGACGGAGAGGAAGCAAAAAAAACCTGGGCGAACTCCATGGTTCCCGGCGAAATAAACTTTTGCACGGGGATTTGTATGCGGTCGATGCGCTTGATTTCCTTATTGATGAAGCTTATATGCAACGGATCCCACCCGCTGAATTCTTTTACCGACTGCCTGATTTGCTCGTGAACCAGCGCCTCGATAATCTCGAGGCTCACCTTCCCGGTATTCATCAAGAGTTTGCCGATCGGGCGTCCGGGGTTCTGCTTCTGCTGGTTCAGCGCTTCGAGCAATTCGGCCTCGGTTATGAGGCCGCCCTCCACCAGCTGGTCGCCTATAGCGCGGGAATACGGGGAAAACGCCTGCAGAATATTGCCTTCGTGAAAGACGAGACTGCCGATATTGTTGCCGGACTCGAGCAGCAGTTCGCCGGTCCGGGCCTTCATTCCGATCAGAAGCAAAATGTCCGGCAAATCGAACCCTGTAAATTCGTATTTCATAGTTATCCATTTACCACAAAAGCACACGGAAGTCAAAGGAGAAAAAATCCGCGGATAAATCCGGAGCGCACGCTCTTGCACTCTGTGCTAAGATACAGGAGAAGGATTATTCAGCTCATTGATTGCGCCCACAGGGAGGTCAGAATGGATTCAGCACAGGTATGTCCGGTAACAGGCGTTGACAAGCTCCTTCTTGCAACGGACGGCTCCGCCTTCAGCGAGGGAGCCATCCGGGAAGCCGTAAACTTCGCAAAAAAGTGTTCCAGCAAGCTTTCCGTCATGACGGTGCTTGAATCAAACCCGGAATATGAGACCATTGGGTCCAAGTTTTTCGAGCAAGAAGAGAAAGAGGCGCTTAAGAACCTGGAGTCCGTCAAGGCCCGGGCCCTGCAGGAAGGCGTCGCGTGCGACATAGAGGTCTTGCACGCCGACGATCCCGCTGCCGCCATCGTGGACAAAGCAAGCGAGAAAAAAACGAATATGATCATCATCGGCAGGCGCGGACGCACGGGGTTGAAAAAACTTTTAATGGGCGATACCGCGTCAAAGGTTATCGGCCACGCGCCCTGCAAAGTCCTGGTCGTTCCCCGGGCCGCCCGGATAGAATACCGGAACATATTGGTCGCCACGGACGGCTCGGCCCATGCCAATGCCGCGGTAAGCGAGGCGATCGCCATCGCAAAACGCTGCGGAAGCAGCCTCATTGCGCTCTCGGCAATGCGCGATGAAACCGAACAGAAGGAATCGGAGACGCATTCCGGCAAGGCCGTGGAAGCGGCACAGAAGGAAGGCGTCCCGGCTGAAGCACTGACACCTTTGGGAAGGTCGTTCAACGTCATCGTAGAGGCCGCGGGCGGCCGCGGCGTCGATCTTATCGTCATGGGGACTTACGGGAAAACAGGCGTCAAGAAACTTCTCATGGGGAGCTCGACGGAAAAAGTCATCGGGAGCGCCGGGTGCGCCGTGTTGGTGGTCAAGGCGTAGGACTGCTGCGAATAAATTGAAACGGCCTCCGCGGAGGAGGCCGTTTAATAAGCTGCATAGCAGAATAACGTTTAGTCGGTCTGCTCCACAAGGTAGTTCTGCGGCCCCATCTGCTTGAGCTGGTCAAGTTGGGCCTCGATCCAGTCGATGTGGGCTTCTTCATCCTTCAGGATAGACTCGAACAGCTCGCGGGTCCCGTTATCCCCAACTTCGACCGCGAGTTTAACGCTCGCGTTGTAGTTTTTGATGGCCCCTTCTTCCGCAATGCGGTCGTTTTCATGCATCTTCGGCACTTCGGCGCCGATGAACATCTTCTGCAAGTCGCTCACGATGGGTCGCCCTTCGAGAAAAAGGATGCGGGTGATGAGCTTTTCCGCGTGCTTCATCTCGTCTATGGCGCGTTTCTGTATCGCCTTGTGCAGCTTCTCATAATTCCAGTTGTCGCACATCTCCGCGTGGACCATGTACTGATTGATGGCGGTCAGCTCCTCGGACAGACGCGCGTTCAGGTGCTCGATGATCTTGTCGTTCCCCTTCATAACCGTAACCTCCATAAGATAGTCGATCTAATACGATGAAACTCATCAAGCTTAGCGGTAAGCTTAACTATTTTTACTATTGTACCAGTCTTCCCGTCGAAGTCAAGCACAGTGAGATATTTTATTAGACAATCTCATAGGTGCTTTGAACGAGGCCGCTGGGAAACTGACGGGTTTCGATGTTCCGCAGCTTGATATCACGCACGAGCGGGCCGAACAGCGGAATACCTCTGCCGATAAGAATGGGGACCCTGGTGATGATGAGCCGCTGGATCAGACCGGCGTTCAGAAAGCCTTGGATCGTCTTACCGCCGTCTATGTACAAATGTTTTGCGCCTCTCGCAGAGAGCCTGCCGACAACTTCGGAGGGAGAACACGACATGGCCTCGACGGTACGGGCCAGGTGTGGAGGGATACACAACGCGCGGGCGCTCAGGACTACGACCGGCTTGTCGCCATAAGGCCACTCGCCGAAGGTCGATACCTTCTCATACGTGTTACGTCCCATCACGAGGAAGTCAACTGTGTCAAAGAAGGCCTTGTACCCGTAGTCCTCGTCGTCCTTCCCGCCCACTGCCGGCAGCCAGTCGAGCTCTCCGTTTTCCCTGGCGATAAAGCCGTCAAGGCTCGTCGCTATGAACATGGATGCTTTCACGGGGACACCCTCTTGCGCATGAGGCGAACAGCCGCTACGATTTTTTTTCGTCTTGTTTCTTCATTTTGTCGATATACTTTTCCGGGTTCTTTTTAAACGCCTCCGCGCAATCCGGGCAGCAGAAGCGATATATTTTGCCTTTAAATTCGTACGTGATCTGCGTGTCCTTGTCTATCTTCTCACCGCTCACCGGACAGACATCGGTCGCGGGAGTTGCCGCTTTTTCGTCGTGATGCTCCTGGGCAGTCACGAGATTGCCGCTTGACGCGAATGCGAAAGACGTCCTTGGCCCGACGATACACAGAAACAATAAAGTTATTGCGATTATCGCTGTCCTATACATATTTTCTCCTATTTTCAACATCCCTTTGCACGGTATTTTTTCTCAATACCGCATGAGCCGGCGCTGCAGCCCGCGCAATGTCCCTTCTTTTTCCAAACGGAGCGATACAGAAGAGAGAGCGCACCGGCTATTATCGTTGTCATCCATATAATATCATAAATACCCATTCTAACCTCCGATCCCCAGGAGTTTTCCTCCCTGATAAATCACGAATGCCGCAAGCCATGCCAGGGTTGTTTGATACACAAAGGCAATGCCGAACCATTTCCAGGTCCCGAACTCCTGACGCATGGCGATGGCCACGACCACACACGGCATGTAGAGCAGCACAAACGTGATGAAGGCGTAGGCGGAGAGCGGCGTGAACACGCCTTGAAGCACGGATTTTAAACCCGCCCTTTTCTCGTCCTGTTCAGCGGAAAGGCTCGTAATCGCAACGGTCGAGAAGACATTTTTTGCCGAATCCCCGGCAGCGGCTGCAAAGGATGTCCCGAGCTCTTTCAGATCGTCAGTGAACGAAGGCTGTTGTTCCTTCTTCTCTTCTTCCGCATTTTTAACATAGATCTCACCCATGGTGCCAACGACAATTTCTTTAGCGATCACGCCCGCCATGAGAGACGATGCGGCCTCCCAGTTTCCGAAACCGAGGGGTTTAAGCGCCGGGGCAGCGACCTGACCGACCTGGCCGAGGTACGAATCTTTTTTGTTCTCCACTCCCCAGGGCAGGTTCAACAGAAACCAGACCAGGATCGATACAGCCATAATATACGTCCCCGCCTTGATCAGAAAGTGCTTCCCTTTTTCCCAGGTATGAATCATGAGGCTTTTGAAAGCCGGCATCCGGTATGGCGGAAGCTCCATGATGAACATAGGCGCTTCTCCCTTAAACAGCGTTCTTTTAAAAAGCAAACCCATGACGATGGCCAGGGCTATGCCCATCACATAGAGGGACCACAGCACCATGCCCGCATGTGTTGGAAAGAACGCGCCGATAAAAACCACGTATACCGGCAAGCGCGCGCCGCAGGACATGAGCGGCACGAGCAACGCGGTCAAGGCCTTGTCCCTCGGGTTTTCAAGCGTACGCGTGGCGTAGATGGCCGGCACGTTGCAACCGAAGCCGAGAAGCATGGGGATAAACGACTTCCCGTGCAAACCGATCGCGTGCATGGCCCTGTCCATGACAAAGGCAGCCCGGGCCATGTAGCCGCTTCCTTCGAGGAAGGTGATAAAGAACATCATAGCGAAGATGACCGGAACGAACACGAGCACGGAGCCTACACCCGCGATCACACCGTCGGTAACGAGGGACGAGGTCCACGCGGGCGCGTGTACGAGGCCTACCAGCGCCTCGGCCCATCTCTTGAACGGTCCTGAAGTCGCGTTATTCATCCAGTCCGCAAAGGGCTTGGACACGTCGAAGGTGAGCTTAAACACGAACCACATGGCCGCAAAAAACAAGGGGATGCCGAGGAATCTGTTGAGCGCGACCCGATCGATCTTTTCGGTTAACTCCATCTTGCGGAGTTCAGGCCGTTTCAATACTTTACGCGTAAGCCCGGCCGCCTGCGCGTAGCGCGCGTCGGCCATGATGGACTCCACGTCTTCTTCATGCGCACTTTTGAGATGCTGAACAGCGCTCTCTATTTGCAAAGCTTCGCCGCTGATATTAAATTCTTTCCGTACGTGCTCGTCTCCTTCCATGAGCTTGAACGAAAGCCAGCGAAGAGGATATTTTTCGACAAGCTTCGGGTAGGCGGCTCGTATCAGTTTCCCGACGGTATTTGTTGCGGACTCGATGTCTTCACCATAATTTAATTTCTTCGGATAATGCGAAGAGGGACCATTCACTACATTGATAACGGCCGTCAGCAGGTCGTGAAGTCCGTTTTTTCTGGTCGCCGTTGTTGGGATCACTTTTATTCCCAGCGTCTCTTCCATGGCTTTGGTATCTATCCTGTGGCCCTTTTTCTCGGCCTCATCGTAAATATTCAGTGCCATAACAACGGGGAGCTCCAATTCTAGAAGCTGGACTGTAAGATAGAGGTTTCTTTCGAGGTTCGTTGCGTCAACGACGTCGATGATCGCGTCTGGTCTTTCATGCACAAGATAATCGCGCGTGATGATCTCTTCCTGCGTGTACGGGCTCAGGCTGTACACGCCCGGCAGGTCAACCAGCTTGATCCGCGTGCCTTCGTACTCGAATATCGCCTCTTTTTTCTCGACCGTAACACCAGGCCAATTGCCGACCTGCAGCCGGGTACCTGCAATGGCGTTGATAAGCGTGGACTTGCCCGAGTTGGGGTTGCCCGCAACAGCGACGGTGATCGTCTTCTGGGCATTACGCAGGCTGAAGCCTGCGGCTACCGAATCTTGACTGCAGACTGCTGTGCTCATTTCACTTCCTCCACGTCGATTCCCTCTGCTTCCTTTTTTCTGAGCGAGAGGTTGTAGTTTTTTATCGTCACCTCAATGGGGTCGCCGAGCGGGGCGACTTTCTTGACCCCGATCTCTTCCCCGACGAGCACACCCATGTCCATGAGTCTTCGTTTGAGCGGACCGAGAGACCCGATCCGCGTGATCTTTCCTTTTTCGCCGACTTTCAGCATTGCCAGATTCATTGTTCAACCCTCCTAACCATGATTTTCATTGCGATGCCCCGGCCGAGGGCGATCCTGGATTCATCGACTCTGATCAGGATCGAGCCCTTGCCTTCGTTGTTCAGCATCTCGACCATCTTCCCCGCCCGCAGCCCGATGTCCTC
>JBGPHF010000038.1:0-9186 GCA_041484215.1 Nitrospirota bacterium | reverse complement strand
GGCGGCCGGCGGCCGAACGCTCTTCGGACGAACGAAGTCGTGCCTCAATGCAGTTCTCGTTCGTGTCAGGGGCCATTCTTGAGCCGGAGATACTCCACCAGTCCGATCAGCGACGTTACGGCGACAGATAAAAACCAGAGAAATGAAATCGAGGTGCTCATTTGGGGCGGGATGCCGATCAGGCCGAAAAGCAGGGAAAAAGCTCCTTCCCGGACGCCGAACCCGGATATGGATATGGGGATCGTCGTGACGGTGATGATGATCGGCACGAAAATGAAAAGCGCGGCGAAGGGCAGCTTCTGGCCCAGACCCAGGGCGATGAGTTGGATCGTACCGATGCTTAACGTCTGAACGGCGAGGGACAAGAGGAAGGCCTTGAACAGGGTTTTCCTGTTCTTCAGATATTTATGAAAATAGTCGTAGAAGTCCGCAAGAACGGAAATGCGCTTGCCGATTCTGAACCCGAATACGATCAGGCTACCCGCAACGTAGGCCGAAAAGAGCGAGGGGACGACCCACTGCATCCGGACTGTCGCGAGTTCGCGAAAAGCGAACACACTGGAAACGAGTCCAATAAACAGAAGGGTAAAAAGGCCGACGTAGCGGTCCAGAAAGACGGAGCCTGCGCTGTTCCCGCCTTTGCCGGTTTCCTTATACAAGTAGTAAATCTTCACGGTATCGCCGCCCACGGCGCCGGGAAGGATGTTGTTGAAAAAACTGCCAATGAAATAAAGCGAAACTAATTTCATTGCCGGATATTTTTTGTCGAGCAGCAGGCCCCACCGCATCGCTGCAATAGGTACGACCAGGATATAAAGCAGGCACGAGAGCCCAAAGTACCGCAGGTCCATGGCTCCGAGATGAGAGAAGACGTCCCTGAGCCCGGCTTTCCTGAAAACGACGGTGAGCAGAACGGCGCTCACCAGCACTTTGACCGCGATTAAGAAAAGCTTTTTTTTAGTCTTCGATTCCAACTAACCCTTCTTCGCCGTAAACTCACGATCCGGAGTCTACTTAGGAACGAACGATAACCATTATACACATCTTGGAAAGAGTGGGGTAGAATTTTTTTAAATCCAAGTTGTCTTATTTTAAACCGGGGAGGCGGGGCACTGAACTTTTTTGCGGGGAGAGTAAGAGTTTCATAATACGCGGCACTTTCAACTTCCAACCTTTGATAGGCCAATCCAATTCATGTTTATCGCAGACGAGGTCCAAGGTGTTCAAGTTCATGATCTCGGTTCTGAGAGTCTCATCCACCTGTGATGGGTCCTTGATTTTATTGCTCAAGACTATCGCCCGGGTCAAGTGGTCCCGGAGTCTCTCCGCCCGTCGCGTCCCGATCACTCCGTAGCGCTCCTTGAGCTCCAGGAGCGCCAGCGCACTATCATAGGTCGCCCGCACGATATCGTCCCTCGTCATCCACCGCGTTTCGTAATTCAAGGCGAACTTCCAGCTCGGCATGAGCATGGCTTGCCGATGCTCCTTCAAGGTCTTATAAAAGAACCGGTACCCGTATTTCTCCGGGTCTTCGAAGATGGCGCTTCCGGGATCTATGAAGGGAGCCAGGGGCGCGATCAGCGGGAGGATTTTTCCGGTCGATCCATAGCGCGCCATGAGCGAACCGCAGTATTTGACCGTTTCCATTACCGAGTCGTACGTCTGGTTCGGCAGGCCGACCATAAAGAACAAGTCCACGCGTTTGCAGCCCAGGCCCACGAGCGTATCGAGCATGCCTTCCAAAGCACTGTTGTCGTAGTTTTTTCCAAAGGTCTTTCTCACCTGAATATCGTGCGATTCCGGCGACATCTCGACATTGAGCGCCTCGATGCATTCGGCGGCTTTCCGCAAAAAGTCCGTGGGCGGCGGACTGAAAAATTCTATGCAGATCTCGTTTTTGATGTGAAGTTTTTTCATGGCAGCGAGGAACCGGTCGCAGTAATCGCCGCCCGCCTGGAGCAGGTCTCCCAGAACGATCATCGGCGCGCCCGTGTACTCGGCGATCCTGCGCATGTCGTCCGCGACGAGCTCCGGAGACCGGAAGCAGGGGCGCTGACGCCCGCAGACGGTTCTGAAGGCCGAGCTCGACCCCCCGCACGTGCCGCAGTTGTGAGCGCAGCCACGGACCGAAAAGATGGCGGTCACGGGGTAGCTCGGCCAGTACTTGAAAGGAATGTATCCCGAGGGATCGAGATACTTGAACGCCATCTGGAGGAAATGGGAGTAATTGAAGTCTACATAATCGAGGTTGTCGGGCGTGAACATGTGCTCGTTCACGACGGTCCTCCCTGTCTGGTTCCGCCAGACGAGATTGGGCACCGACTCGTAACCTTTCCCCTCCTTGATTGCCAACAGGAGTTGTCGGAGCGGCTCTTCCGTGGAATCGCCGCGGAGGATGAAGTCCACGAAGGGATAGTCGCGCATGAGCTCTTCATGATAATAGGTAGCGGAGAGCCCCCCCAGGATCACGGGCGTGTCGGGGTGGAGTTCCTTGACGAGCTCCGCCAGGGAGAGGCTCCCGTCCACGTGCGGGAGCCAGTGAAGATCGATGCCGAAGGCAATACCGGCGTGGAGCCGGGCAATGAACCTTCCCGGATCGAAAGCCTTGTCGTTCAGCATCTTCAAGGCGATGTTGACGATCCTGACCGAGAGCCCGTGGCGCGTAAGGTAGTCAGACATGGTCAGAAAACCGATGGGATAGATCTCGAAAATGGACGAGGAAGGGACCACGTCGCTTACGGGGCCGAAGAAAAGCGGCAGCTCGCGGAACCGGAATACGCTCGGGGGATGAAGCAGGATCAGATCGGGTTTGGGCATGGTCTGGCCTCGGGTCCGTAGATTTGTTCTGTACAGAGCGCGGCAAGCTCCGCGTGCGTTTCTTCCATGGCGTGAAGCAGCATCTCGGCGTACTCTTTGATCGCTTTCGAAAAGGGAGAGCGCAGAGAATCGCAAAGCATCCGGGTCTCCAAACTGTAAAGATGAAGGATCTCGATCAGGATCTTCAAGAAATCATCCCTCCCGTAGGCCCCGCGCGCCGCGTCATGGAACGAGCGTCTCTCGGGCCAGTTCCCCAGAAGGGCGTAGACGGATCGCGCAAGGCGCCAGATGCGTTCGATCCTGATGTCGGCAAAATCGCTGTACCTGACGGTCATCGAAAAAGCCGGGATGGCGAGGCCGTCCAGAAACGCCGCGTCGATCTTTCGGGTCTTTTCAAAAATATCCTCCAGGTCCAGGTCGCAGGCAGGACGTCCGGCGGCAAAGGCCGTTGCCGCTTCCGTGATGATGAGTTGGTCCTTATCCACTTCCTTCTTGACGTTCCTCTCAAGGTAGGAAGGGAAAAATGAAAGGGTCGTCGTCAGGAAGGGATGGCCCCGGACGCGGGCGAGACTTTTCCGGGAGAATTCCCGCAGCAGGACGCGGTCCTTATCGCAGAGGATGGCGACCCTATCCACGTTGTTTTTCCGCGCGGTAAAGCGTCGCAATGCCCAGGGTGAGCGAGTCGAGCAAAACGCGGGAAAAGCCGCACTCGGCTATGATGCGCTTGAAATCGTCGGGAGGGTAAAAGGCGTTGATGGACCGCGGTAAATACAGGTAAGGTGCGGCTGTTTTGACCACGAGCTCGCCGATAAAAGGTATGACCTTGAACACGTACCATTCATAGAGGTACCGGAACCAGTCGGCATGGGGTTTCGTCAGCTCGAGACAGATGAATTTCCCTCCGGGTTTCAGAACGCGCTTGATTTCGCGGAGCGCGGGGACCGTGTCGGGGATATTTCTCATGCCGAAGGCAACGGTGACGGAGTCGAAGGTGCTGTCGGAAAAGGGGAGCTCTTTTGCGTCTGACAGGAGATAGGAAAGGTTCCTGTACCGGCTTCCAGACTTTTTCCTTGCCTGGGCGAGCATTTCCTCGCAGAAATCAGCGCCCGTGACCGAACCGTGCGGTCCCACCTTCCGTGAGAGCAGGAGCGCCAGTTCGCCGGTCCCGGAGCAGACATCGAGCACCCGTTCCCCCTCCCGGATGCCCGAGAGGGCGACCGCTTTCGTTCGCCAGAAATGGTCAAAGCCGAGGCTGAAACCGCTGCTGAGGAAATCGACGTAAGGGGCTACCGTGGAAAAAATCTGCTTGATGAAATGGTCCCTTTGTTTTAAAGACACCGCCATGGTTATGAAAAAAACTGCCCTACTACGATCAGCGTGAGCAAAATGAACCCGATCACGACGATCGTAAAACCGAAGAGGATGCCCAGATCGGTGATCCAGTTCGGCTGCTGTCCGGTCTGGTAGTGTTCAAGCTTGTTTTCGGCGGCGAGCCGCTGGTATTGGAGCGGTCGTTCACGCTGCAGTTCGCGCATGCTGAGCCTGCCGGTAAAGATAACGAGGTCCATGGGAAATTTTTCCGGCCGCAGGTGCGTGTTGAAGAAGTGGATCGTAAATATGAACCCCGCGGCGAGGAGCGCCTCGTCGCTGTGGATAACGGTGGCTATATTGAAAGTCCAGCCGGGCAGGAACCGTCCGAAGAACACCGGGAACCAGAGGAACAGCCCGGACACGCCGATCATCCCCACCCCCCAGAACACGGCCCAGTAATCGAATTTTTCCCAATAGGCCCACTGGTCCAGTTGCGGGCGCGGGCCAAGGCCGAGGAACCAACGGAAGTTATGATACATGTCCTTGAGGTCTTTGATCCAGGGCACCATCGATTCGGGCCCGAAGATGTTGAATTTGAATTTCCGGACCACGGCGATATCAAACAGCACGTAGGCGATGTGGGCCGCAAAATACCCGAAGGTGACGATGGCGCACACACGGTGAATGAGGGCCGCCGCATGGTAGCCGCCGAGGAATTGCATGAGCCAGGCCGCCCAGGGGGCCTGGGCGTACTTGATCGGCATGCCCGAGGCAACCAGCCCGATGAAGCTCATGGCCATGACCACGTGCAGGACCCGGTGATAGGCATTGAACCGTTTGAACTCAGCCATGTTACTCGCCTCCTCTCCCCATCAACCGTTCTTTCAGTGCGCGGAAAGCCCAAAGGAAGGTGTGGGTAAAAAAGAAGAAGAAAACCCCGATCAGGAGAAGAGTCATGAAAAAGAACGTGTAGTAGAGCACCGGATATTTAGCCCGGTTGCTTTCTTCCGCGTGAGCGTAAAACTTCGTGAAGCCTTCAGTGGCGTGGGAATGGCATGCACGGCAGGTGGTTAAGATGTTCTTCCGCGAGAGCGTGGAATTCGGGTCCGCAGGCGGCAAAATGGAATGGGCGCCATGGCAGTCGGAACACTTGGCGATATTCGAATAACCGAGCCGGGTCACCTTGCCGTGATACGTCTTGCGGTAGGTGTCCATTTCTCCGGCATGGCAGGCCCCGCATTGCTTGATCAACGTCAGTTTGAATTGGTCGTCACTCGGTCTCGGCGTCAAATGCTCGAGGTGACAGTCGAAGCAGGTCGCCGCAACCGTGTTCTTTTTGTCCAGAAATTCTTTTCCGTGAATGCTCGCGCGGTAGTCCGCGAATTCCTTCGCATGACACGAAGAACAGAGCGAGGGAATTTTTGTCCGAAAAGTCCGGGAACGCTCGTCCGTCGAACGGTAGACATAGTGTGATCCATGGCAGGTTTGGCAGCCCGGCGCTGCTGTGTTGCCAGCGGCAGCGGCCTTGCCGTGAACACTCAGCTTATACTGCTGCGCCTGTTCCTGGGGAGCGCCTTCCCGTCCGAGGAAATGGCAGATGCCGCAGTTGACCCCGGAAACCCCGGCGTGGGGATATCCGGCGATATCCAAATGACACCTTACGCACGCGACGCGACCATGCACGGATTGTTCGAGCGCAACGCGATCGACATATCCCCGCATCCCCTTTTGCCCGTGGCAGGAATAACAATCGGCATTCGCGAATGCCGTCGTCGAGAAGATTAAACATGCCACTATGAGTGCCGGAAGCGCCTGCAACATGAATTACATTGTAGCAAAGATTTGACGACTGTCAAGGAACAGACGGGGTGGTTGATGCATTGTTCGGCGCGAATGTATTTTGAGGGCATAGACGGCCGCAGGGTGCGTTCATACACGAATTGCAAGATTGTGCGCGGTTTTCCTGGTCCTCGCGGGCTAAAATAACCGAGGGGAAATATCATTTTTTGCTACAATATCATTATGGAAAGCGACATCCTGAGCCAGGTCATTGCAGCAGAAAAAGAGATCCAGCAAATTCTCGATCACGAGAAGGTCAATGCGCGCGAGTGGCTTGAGCGCGTGAAGAAGGAATGTGAAGAAGAATTCATACGGGAGGAAAAGAATATCAAAAAGTCTCTGGAAAAATTGATGGCTGATGCGGCCAGAGAGGCAGGGGTCGAGGCAGCCGGGGCAATAAGCCGGGCAACGGCCGAGGCGGAGCGTCTTGGGCGCTTGCAGTCGGAGACTCTTTCGAGGATTGTAAAAAAACAGATCGCCGGAATTCTTCCGGGATAAGATCATGATCGTCAAGATGTCAAAAATAGAAATGGTGGGGGCCAAAGACCTGCTTCAGGACGTGCTTGCCCTGCTCAGGGAAATGGGCATATTTCAGATTGAGCCTGCAGTTCTCGGCTTTATCGAAAAGGGAAGGGAAGAAGATGTCCGCTCCTTCATGCCCGATGAAAAGGACATGGTTGAACGGTTGTTTCTCGAGAACCTCCGGCAGAAAATCGCAGAGCTGTTCACCTTCCTACCGAAAAAGCCGGTGAGGACAAGCTATCTCGAACCGCAGTCGATCGTCGGTACCATCGCAAAGACGATCGACCGGCATATCATTGTTGCGAAAGAGCTTTTTGAAAAGCTGGATGGGCTTTGGAAAGAGAAAAAAGAGCTTGGCCAGTACGCGGTTTTTCTTGGGGCGCTCGCCTCTCTCGTCGACAGCGCCAAAGAGACCCCTGATCTCGACTTCATCGGTCTTACGATCCGGGAACCGGACATGGTCGGGCGCCTTCGCGAGGCGATTTCGCGCATCACCGATTGGAAATTCGAACTTCTGACCGAGACCGCGGAGGACGGCACCCTGGTGGGGCTCATTACCGTTGAGAAGGAACTTTCGGAAAAGGTAAAAAAGTCATTGAGCGACGAACACGTACCGGAACTCATTTTCCCCGCAGCTTTCAACGATCTGAGCTTTTCCGAAAAGGGCGCCTTTGTAAAAAAGAGGAGCGCCGAGGTGTCTGTGGAACTGTCGCGGATCGGCGGGTCGCTGTCCGAGTTTGCCCGGCACTGGGTCCCCATCTACGAGAGCGTGAGGGAATGGATAGACGACAGGTTGTCCCTGCTGTCGGCAACCGCGGCGACTTTCGAGACGCGGATGTGTTTTTTCATCAACGGATGGATGCCTGCGGGTGATGTGGAGAAACTACGGAAAAGGGTGTCCGAATCGTTCGGCACGAACGTCATGCTTGTGGAGAAAGAGATGCGTGAACACGACCTCGAACGGGTCCCGATCATCCTGAAGAACCCTCCCTACTTCAGGCCGTTCGAACTTTTCACCAGCCTTCTTCCGCTTCCTGCCTATACTTCGTACGATCCCACGCCGTTCATCGGCATCTTTTTCCCCGTTTTCTTCGGCATGATGCTGGGCGACGCGGGGTACGGCCTGCTGCTTGTCGTCGTGTCCCTGGTCCTGGTTAAAAAAAAGAAGGGGCAAGTCCTTGTCCGCAACGGGGCAAGGATCCTGATGGTCGCATCGCTCTACTCGATCTTCTTCGGCATTCTCTTCGGGGAATTCTTCGGCGATCTTCCCGAGAGGCTCTTCCATCTGAAGCCCCTGTGCATCGAGCGCCGCGAAGCCGTGGTCCCCATGATCTTTTTCGCCCTTGCGGTGGGAGTGGCACATATCTTTCTCGGTCTCATCCTGGGGGCAATCATGGGTTTCAGGAAAAAGGAAAAAAAAGAAGGGGTTTACAAGATTCTCAGCATCGTCATTATCGTGGGCCTGATCACCGTCCTGGCTTCGTTTTTCGGGATCTTCCCGACCGTGCTTGCGCGGCCTGTCATCATTGCGATCCTCCTGCTCACCCCGTTTTTGTTCTTCACCGGGGGTCTTCTCGCGCCACTGGAACTCCTCAAGAGCATCGGCAACATCATCTCCTACGTCCGTATCATGGCCATCGGCCTCACCTCCGTGCTGCTCGCCTTCGTGGCGAATAACCTCGGTGGCTTGACCGGCGATGTGGTGACCGGGGTGTTCGTTGCGGGGCTTATCCATCTGCTCAATATCATCCTGGGAGTCTTTTCTCCGACCATACACGCGCTCAGGCTCCATTACGTGGAGTTCTTCGGCAAATTCATGGAGCACGGCGGGAGAAGGTTCGAGCCGTTGAAGAAATAGATGTTTTTGATCTCCGGCAAAGCATGAAACCACAGAGGACACTGAGGAAAGTCCGGGTAAAACTTAAACACTATTGAGTTTATTTATTATTCGAAACCCAGTGTTCACACGGTTTAAATGACAAGACAAAATAAATGGCGCTGGCAATAAAAAACGCAGAGGGAAAGGGAGGACACGGATGGAGTTACCCCGATGCATTCAAGACCTTCTCTGTGCGCTCTGTGGTTAATTCCTGACATCAGGATAAAATCCGAAAAGGAGGACACCATGAACCTGGAAAAAGTACTCATTGCATTTGCCGCGGCACTGGCAATCGGCCTCACCGCCATTGCTACTGCCTGGGCGCAGTCGAAGATCGGGGCGGCAGGGGCGGGCTCACTTGCGGAAAAGCCGGAGTTGACCGGCACGATCGTCATTCTCGTCGCCATACCCGAAACCATGGTCATCCTCGGTTTTGTCGTGGCAACGATGATCCTCTTTACGGTGAAATGAGATGAGCTGCAAAGAGCTGATCGACTCGCTCAAAAAAGCGGCGGACGAGAGGGTCCTTCTGATGCGGCAGGAAGCGGAGCGCGAGGCCGGGGCGGTAAAGGCTGATGTCGCGCGACGGCTGGGACAACTTCGCGACGAAGCAAAGGGGAAAGAGGCTGTTGCGCGGAGGGACGCGAACACCCGGGCACTGTCCGCAGCGAGAAGCCGGGCGAGGGAAGTCAGGCTTCTGGCGGAAAAGGAACTTTCCGCCCGGCTGGAAGCCGCTGCCGTGTCTTCCCTGACCGTGCTCCGAAAAGCGGACTACGAAACCGTGTTCGGGAAAATGGCCCGGGAGCTTCCAGCTCTTG
>JBGPHF010000037.1:0-9206 GCA_041484215.1 Nitrospirota bacterium | reverse complement strand
TTCTTCGGTGTAAATGTGATATTTCCTCCCCCGACCTTTTCCGCGAACGAGCTTCCTGGCGCCATCAAGCAGAATGACAAAAGAGCAACCGCAATGATCCGCTTCATGATCTGTACCTCCTCAAGCGTATTTAGAATGCCTGGAGGGCATTATAGCAATTCGCCGTCATCGGTCAAGCTATTTCTTTGTCGTAAAAGTTTCCCTCGGAGCGATTGTAAAAATTTGCTATAATTATGAAGGAATTGGAAGGCTAGTGCTTTAAACGTGGAGATTTTATGATTGACGACGACCTGCTTGATTCCCTGAAAGAGACGTTTTCGCGGTTGAAGAATCCCGTTCGCTTGCTTCTCTTCACGCGGGACGCCGGCTGCGAAAGCTGCCCTGAGGCTCTTGCTGTCGTTCGCGCGATAAAAATACGGGCCCCGAAGGTGGCACTGGAGGTCTATGACCAGGTCATGGACCGGGACAAAACCGAACTGTACGGGATCAAGCACGTCCCCGCGATCGTGGTGCAGGACGCCGCAGGACGCATGGTGCGGTTTTACGGGTTTCTGGAAGACGTATTTCTTCGGATACTCCTCGATACGATCGTCTCGGCATCGAACGGCAAGGCCTGGTTCCCGGAAAAGATCGGGCGCACGCTCAACCACTTGGAACGGCAGGTGGGAATCCGGGTCTTCGCGGAAAACAATTGCCCGCTTTGCAAACCGGTCGCAGAAACCGCCATCGGCCTGGCCTTCGAGAACGCCTTGATCGACGTTGAGATCATCATTGCGAGCGATTTTCCCGAGCTCATCAAAAAATACGATATCAAGACTCTGCCGAAGACCTTTTTCGGCGTGAACCTCCATCTGGACGGCCATGTCGCGGAAAGTGAATTTCTCGAAATGGTTTTTCAGGCTGAGGGAGTTCAGGTCGGCCCGGACAAGCGGTGTCTCATTTGCGGAACGCGTTCGCTGGACATTATCTGCGCGGCCTGTAAGAACAAGATACAGGCAGAGGCGGTCGAACATAAAATAAAAGGGGAAAAAATGGGCAGTAGCGGCTGACCGTGATGCCCGCTTGCGCGGAAAACTGGCTTGATAGCATCAATGAATGCACACCATGAGGTAAACATCTATGAAGCAGGCGTTGTTCCAGAAAAAAGAAGAGAGCGGCAAGGTGCGGTGCGGGCTCTGCAATCACCGCTGTCTCATCGAGCTGGGCAAGCGCGGCCTGTGCGCGGTCCGCGAGAACCGCGAGGGGACGCTTTACAGCTTGGTCTACGACAAAGTCATCGCCCAAAACATAGACCCCATAGAAAAAAAACCGCTTTTTCATTTTCTTCCCGGCAGCCGGTCGTACTCTCTAGCGGCCCCGGGCTGCAACTTCCGCTGCCTCCACTGTCAGAACGCCGATATTTCCCAGCTTCCGCGAGACCACGGCGGACTGGTCATCGGCCAGGACGTTCCGCCCGAGGAGCTCGTCGCGGCCGCCAAGCACTACCGCTGCGCGAGCATATCCTACACCTACACGGAGCCGACGATTTATTTCGAGCTTGCCTACGACACAGCCCGCCTCGCTTTCGAGACCGGACTTAAGAATGTCTTTGTCACGAACGGCTATATCACTCCCGAAGCGCTTGATACGATCAAGCCCTATCTCCACGCGGCGAACATTGACCTGAAGGGTTTTAGCGACGACTTTTACCGAAAGGTCTGCGGGGCGCGGCTCCAACCGGTTCTCGATTCGATCAAACGTTATAAAGAGCTCGGCATCTGGATCGAGATAACGACCCTTGTGATTCCCGGCCACAATGATTCCGATGAGGAGCTCAAAAAGATCGCCCTGTTCATCAAATCCGTGGGCGAGGACGTGCCCTGGCACGTGTCCCGATTTCATCCGACGTATAAATTAACGGACCAGCCGATCACGCCTGCGGCCACGCTCAAACGGGCGCGCCAGATCGGTATCGACGCGGGCCTCCGATATGTTTATATGGGAAACATCCCGGGCGAGGGAGAGGACACCGCCTGTCCGGCATGCGGGGGAGTGGTGATAAAACGGATCGGGTTCGACGTTCGAGAGAACCTGGTCAAAGACGGCAAATGCGGACACTGCGGGACTATGATTGACGGGATTTGGCTGTGAAACTTTGATAAAGTGCTGGGAGCACAGTGTGACGGCAGCATATGAGACCTTTGAGCACGAGGCCGATATCGGCATACGCGGCTTCGGCGGCACTATCGAGGAAGCTTTTGGGAACGCCGCTTTAGCCCTTTATTCAGTGATCGTCAATATCAAAAACGTCCAACCCAAGGAAAAGAAACACATCGCTGTCTCCGCCCCGGATCATGAACTTCTTCTTGTCGAATGGCTGAATGCGCTTCTTACTCTTTCCGACATCGAGCGCATGGTGTTTTCAAAATTTGAAATGATAATATCCGGATCGTCGCTTCAGGCAACTGCATGGGGAGAAAGTCTGGATCGCGTAAAGCATGAGCCGAAGGTCGAGGTAAAAGGCGCCACGTACCATTTGCTGAGCGTGAAGGAACAGGACGGCAGATATAGCGCGCAGTGCGTGGTGGACGTTTAAAGAAACTTGGTGATACGGTGGATATCAAGACGCTCAATAAAATAAACGATTACCTATGGGAAATCCCGCCGCAAGGGGACATGCTTGTGCCGGGCAGGATATTCGCGAGCGAGAAATTGGTCCGGGAAATGGATGAGAAAGTCCGCGAGCAGGTGGCGAACGTCGCCATGCTGCCCGGCATACAAATCGCGTCCATGGCCATGCCGGATGCGCACTGGGGCTACGGTTTCCCGATCGGCGGCGTGGCTGCCTTCGACCCCGACGAGGGCGGCATTATATCCATGGGCGGGGTCGGTTTCGATATATCCTGCGGCGTAAGGACCATGAAGACGGGCATGACGCGGGACGAGGTCGCACCGAGGCTCACAGCGCTCGTGGACAGGCTTTTTAACCGTGTGCCGGCCGGCGTGGGGTCGGAAGGCCTCATCAAGCTCTCTTCCGGCCAAATCGATGAGATGCTCGTTGGCGGCGCGAAATGGGCGGTAAAAAAAGGCTATGGCATAAAGGACGATTTGGAGTATATCGAAGAGCGCGGGAGTGTGGCTGGAGCTGAACCGGAGGAGGTTTCGGAAACCGCAAAGAAGCGCCAGTACCGTGAAATGGGGACCCTGGGATCGGGAAATCATTATCTTGAAATCCAGGTGGTCACGGACGTTTACGACGTGCAAGCGGCCCAGGCCATGGGGCTCAGGGTAGATGACGTGGTGATATCGGTGCACTGCGGGTCGCGCGGCCTGGGGCATCAGATCGGAACCGATGCGCTGAAAAACCTAGCTTTTGCAGCGCAAAAATATAAAATCCGCATCAAGGACCGGGAACTCGCCTCGGCACCCATAAATTCAGCAGAGGGGAAGCGGTACTTCGGCGCCATGTCCGCAGGCATCAACTGCGCGCTGGCAAACAGGCAGATCATCACTCACCTGGTGCGGGAGATATTAACCGAGGTCTATCCGGAAGGCCGGGTCAAGATGCTCTACGACATCAGCCACAACACCTGCAAGGTCGAAACGCACGAGGTCAATGGAAAAAAGAAACGGCTTTATGTCCACCGAAAGGGAGCTACCCGCGCTTTCGGTCCCGGGCAGATAGATCTCCCGCAGGAATACCAACACGTGGGCCAACCCGTATTGATCGGCGGGACCATGGGCACGTCGTCGTACATTCTCACAGGCACGGATGAAGGAATGCGACAGGCCTTCGGCTCTGCCTGCCACGGCGCGGGCAGGGCCATGTCCCGGACAGCTGCGAAAAAAAAATGGAACGGCAGGCAGGTTGTCGATGAACTCTCGGGGAAAGGGATCCTGGTCCGCGGACATTCCTACTCGGGAATCGCCGAGGAAGCGCCGGAATCGTATAAGGACGTGACCGAGGTCGTCGATGCGGCCCATCACGCGAAGCTTGCGAAAAAAGTGGCGAAAGTCAAGCCCATCGCGTGCGTAAAGGGGTAGGGTACTCTCTTCGGGATTTTCTCTTTACAGAAACTCTTCGTAATAATCCAGATCTTTGTGAAACGTCTCTTCAAGAGAGAAGAGCGCAATAAATGCCGCAACCGCGCAAAGACCTCCGACCAGGAGCGCGCCTCCCTCAAGTCCCAGATATTTTCTCGTATATTGAAAAAGAAGCGTGATCGGGACCACCATGCCCCGCACAAAATTCGGGACCGTGGTCGCGACCGTGGCACGAAGGTTCGTGCCGAACTGCTCCGCAGCAACGGTCACGAAAATGGCCCAGTAACCCACGGAGAACCCGAGTGCTAAACAGACCCCGTAGAAAAATTCAGGGCTCCTGCTCCCTTGTAAAAAGTAGACGCCGACAGCAACAAGGGTGAGGAGCATGTAAAGAAGGACCACCTTTTTTCTGCTTTTCAACAGTTGACTCAATAGTCCGCTCGAAAGATCGCCGAATACCAACCCCAAGTAGCAGAACATCACCGCGTTTCCTGCCGAGACGGGACCGGTTGTTCCGAGCGCGTTGGCGAACTCGGGTGAGAAGGTGATGAGAATGCCTACGACGAACCAGATCGGTACTCCGATCAGGATCGAGTTGAGGTATCGCAAAAAACGTTTCCGTCCGGTAAAGAGGGCCAGCATGTTCCCGCGGCTCACGGCATCTTTCTTTTCCATTGAACGGAACATGCCCGACTCCGCCACACTGATGCGCGCGACCAGGAGTAGCAGGCCCAGCACGCCGCCGATGACGAAGGCGCTCCGCCAGTCGAAGGAGTTGGCAACCGCGTTCGCGAGGATCGCCCCTGAAACGCCTATGGAGGCCACGAGCATGGTGCCGTAGCCCCGGATCTCGGTATGCAGAACTTCGGAAACGAGCGTGATCCCCGCCCCAAGCTCTCCGGCAAGGCCCACGCCCGCGATGAAACGAAGAGCTGCGTAGGCGGGAAGGGTCGCGACCATCCCGTTTACGATGTTCGCGACGGAGTAGAGAAAAATAGATCCGAACATGATCTTGAGACGCCCCTTGCGGTCTCCCAAGACCCCCCAGAGAATCCCGCCGACCAGCATCCCCGACATCTGCATATTGAGGAGAAATACGCCGTTGTCGATCAGGTCCCGGCCTTCGAGTCCCAGGGACTTGAGGCTCGGCACGCGGACGATGCTGAAGAGCACCAGGTCGTAGATGTCGACGAAGTAGCCCAGCGCCGCCACGATCACGGGCAGGCTCAGGATATGACGGATAGGGCTGGCGGTTTTTTGTTTCACTGGTTCTCCTTGTCAGGGAAATGCGTGTGCCTGCCGGGAGCGTAATCCGCTCGCGGGTGCTTTTTCCGGTACTGGTAGGGGCTTTCTTTGAGCCCGTCCACGCCCCAGATGTCCTTCTTTTCCGCGCGGGCTCGCTTCTCGGCCAGCACGAACCTGCTCTTGTATTTCACATTCGGCGGGAACGTGAACAGGATCGCGTAGCCGTCCAGCACCATTCGCTCGTTGATCAGCTCGTTCTGCTTTGTCCAGAGATAGGCGAGGAGCCTGTTGTATTTATCGCGTTTCTCGACATCGGTCTCGACAGAGACCGTCCATTCCGCGTGGTCCATGAGCTCGATCAGCCGTTTTTTTGCTTTTCTGCCCCAAGGCTGCTGGTCGAGCTCAGGGGCGTCGATGCCGATGAGCCTCACTCGATAGGTCGTCCCGTCGAACCGGAGCGTCACGGTGTCGCCGTCGTTTACTTCGGTAACCTGGGCTTCGTGCAGGCGAAGCCCGGCATGGGCCTGGACTGGTACAGAAACGAAGATATGCCATAAAAGCGTCAGGGCGGCGAATGCCGGAAGCAGAGAACGCTTCAAGCGGCGTGCGGGGAAGTAATTCATGCGATGTGAGGACTGTTCCATGGCGACGATTGCATTATAGCCGCATGTTTTTTTTACTGTCAATCAAATTCTGCTTGATTACAACCGGACATCTGATATAGTTAGTCAACGAAGCTACCTCATTTTCTCGAAAGGAATGGGCTCATGGCTGACAAAAAGAGAACGCCTAAACTTATCATCCTCGGACTGGCGTTGGTCATCGGAGCGGCGGTTGCGGTAAAGTTCTGGTTCTTCGGCAACGATTTTCTCTACGCAGGCACACTCGAGGCCACGAAAGTGGACCTGTCCGCGCGGATCTCCTCGGCGATCGCGAAGATGAACGTCCAGGAAGGCGATCGTGTCGCGGAACAGCAGGAACTGGCTGCGCTTTCCTGTGAGGACGTCAAAGTCGCTTCAGGACTGGCGAACGACACCTACCGGCGAACTCTGGGCCTCTACCGGGCCGGGACCGCTTCGCAGGAGACGATGGACCTGGTCAGGAGCAGAAAAGACGACGTGGACGTGCGCCTCGCGTGGTGTTCCGTTCGGTCCCCGATAGCGGGTACGGTCCTGAGCCGGTACCACGAGCCCGGTGAATGGGTGAATCCGGGCACGAAACTTCTGACCCTTGCGAACATACGGGATATCTGGGCCTACGTTTATGTTCCGCAGCCCGAGGTCTCCAAACTCCACGTCGGCATGAAGCTCAAGGGGGTTCTGCCGGAACAGAATAATCGTGAATTCGAAGGGAAAATTATAAAGATCAATGACGAAGCGGAGTTCACGCCCAAGAACGTGCAGACCCGGTCCGAACGCGAACGTCTCGTGTTCGGCGTGAAAGTGAGCTTTCTCGGCTCGAACGAAGAGGAAGTGCTCAAACCGGGGATGACCATCGAAGTAAAGTTGCCGAAGTAGACAAGCTTTCAAATTTCATCAAGGTAAACGACCATGTCGCCTTCTGCCATTTCCATCTCAGTCCACGGAATCCACAAACTTTTCGGCGCAAACCCGGCGCTCGATGACGTGACGCTCGAGCTCTCCCCGGACTTTATGCATGGGTTGATAGGTTCGGAGGGCTCGGGAAAGACCACGCTCCTGCGAATCATCCTTGGGTTGATGAAACCCACGCAAGGACGGGTGGAATTCCGGCGGGACGGAGAGCGGGTCGACTTTGAGGACATCCGTCCGGACGTGGCTTACATGCCGCAGCAGCAAAGTCTCTACCCGGACCTCTCCATCGGCGAGCACCTGGACTTTTTTCGGGAGCTGTACGGGATGCCCGGCGAGCTTTATCGACAGAAACGCGAAGAGCTTCTTCATATCACCCGTCTGGCCGAGTTCATCGAGCGGCCCGCGGGCCAGCTTTCCGGGGGCATGTATAAAAAACTGGGCCTGATGTGCGCGCTCCTCCGGTCGCCGAAGGTCATGCTCCTGGACGAACCGACCACGGGCGTGGACCCGATCAGCCGGCGGGAATTATGGGAGCTGCTCTATCGACTTTTGGACCAAAAGATACTGATCGTCGTAAGCACGGCCTATATGGATGAGGCTGAGCGGTGCGGGCGGGTAAATCTTTTGGAAAGAGGCGCACTCGTCGCTTCGGGCGAGCCGCGGGAACTCCTTGCGCAAGAAGGAGTAAAAAGCTTTGATGAACTCTTCCTCAGGCGAGGCAAACATGAATGACGCCGCGGTGGAGGTGCGTGACCTCTCGGTAAAATTCGGCGATTTTTACGCAGTGGACCGCATATCCTTCTCCGTGCAGCGCGGAGAGATCTTCGGATTTCTCGGCGCAAACGGCGCCGGCAAGACGACGACGATCCGCGTGCTGTGCGGTCTGTTGCATCCGAGCGAAGGGTCCGTGCGCGTGGCAGGGGCTGGTTTCGAGGACGGGGAGCGGGCGATCAAGTCCAGGGTCGGCTACATGTCCCAGAAGTTTTCTCTGTACAACGACCTCACCGTCGAAGAAAATCTGGACTTCATCGCCGCGCTGCGAAAACTGGACAAGGCCGTGTACATTGAACGGCGCCGGGATTTGTTCGCGTTCATTTCCTTCGATCGGCCGCTGGGCACGATGGTCCAGGATCTCTCGGGAGGCACGAAGCAGCAGGTATCGCTGGCCGCGGCGCTCCTGCACGATCCGGAGATCATCTTTCTCGACGAGCCCACGGCAGGCGTTACCCCGGCCTCGCGCGCCCTTTTCTGGTCGTTGATCCGGAAACTGTCGGACAGCGGAAAAACGGTGTTCGTGACTACCCATTATATGGACGAAGCCGAGCAGTGCGACCGGATCGCGCTGATGCGGGAAGGGAAGATCCTCGCTTTGGACACGCCGGTGGGCCTCAAACGTTCGACCTTTCCGCTGCCGATGCTCGAGTTCGACCCCCGGGAGCCGCTGAGCTTTGCGGAGGTTTCCGGCCTGGCCCGGCACGAGCTCTTTTCCTTTTTTGAGCCCTACGGGCTTCGGTTTCACGCCGCGATCCGAAACGAAACAGATTGGGAAAAGGGAAGGGAATGGTTCGATAAAAAATTTGTGATCCGGAAAATCGAACCCACGCTCGAAGACGTTTTCATCCAAACGGTGGAGGAACGGACCAGATGACCTCGATGAAAATCACCTTTGTCTGGCGACGGGCGGCTGCCATTTCCCGAAAAGAGATTTATCATATTCTCCGGGACCCGTTCACCCTGGGGGCCGCTCTCGGCCTGCCGGTTTTCATGGTTCTTATGTTCGGGCTTTCCATCGAGTTTAACGTAAAGAACGTGGCCCTTGCGGTGAGCGACTCCGATAAGTCGCAAAGCTCCCGGAGACTACTCGACACCTTCGGGAGCTCCCGGTATTTTCAGATGCACAAGGTTGCTTCTCCCCGGGAGGCGATCACGGACGTGTCCGCGGAGCGCGCGCGCGCAGCGTTGATCCTCCCGTCACGTTTTGAAAAGGACCTCCTGGCGGGGCGCGGAGCGGAAGCGCAGGTCCTGGTCGACGGCTCGGACAGCTCTGCCGTCGGTCCCGTGCTCGGCTATGTCGGGACCATCCAAACAATCGCTTCACGAAGGATCGGCGCTTTCGAGCCTCCAATCAGCTATGACCTGCGGACCCGTTTTTTATTCAATCCCGAACTGAACAGCCGCTGGTTCGTGGTCCCCGGCCTGACCGCGGTCGTCATGTCTATCCTTTCGGTCCTCCTGACCGCACTCACGGTCGCGCGCGAGTGGGAAAACGGCTCCATGGAATTGCTGCTGTCCACGCCCGTGCAGCCGCTCGAGATCATTGTCGGAAAGCTTGCTCCCTACGGCGTTCTGGGGATCATCGGTGTGCTGTTCGTCTACGTCCTTGCG
>JBGPHF010000036.1:0-9358 GCA_041484215.1 Nitrospirota bacterium | reverse complement strand
GGCACGCTCGTCGATACTCTGGAGGACATCGCCGCTTCCGTGAACCACACGCTTGCGCGCCTCGGCCGAAACCCCATCGGCCGGGACGAGGTCAGGCAATATGTGGGGGACGGAATCGAGGCCCTCATGGCTCGTTCGCTCGGCGGAATGACCGACTGTCTTCCCGAGGCCGTGACCCTGTATAAAGAGCACCAGCGCAATAACCTCGTTGTTCGTTCGGCGCTCTATCCCGCGGTGCGGGAGACCCTTGAGCACTTTCGGACGCTTCCCCTGGCGGTCATCAGCAATAAGGCCACGGAGTTCGTGACGCCCCTTATCGAGCGTCTCGGAGTTGCCCGTTATTTCAAAATGGTCGTCGGCGCGGACTGCGGTTTGCCCCTCAAACCCGCCCCGGATGCGGTTCGGCACATCATGGCCGAGTTCAAGGCGACACAGGAGGGGACCGCGATCGTGGGCGACGGGACTACCGACGTCCGGGCCGGCAAGGCCGCGGGAATCACTACCTGCGCCGTCACGTACGGCTACCGGTCCGAGGAGGAGTTGAAAAAGGCGAAACCGGACTACTTGATACATTCACTTGCTGAATTGAAAGGACTTTTCGCGCCGAAGCAGCATTGATTCACGAACTAAAATAGAGCAGCGTTGCCCGGCGCACGCTTCGCTCCCGACGGTGAGGACTCAGGTGATCGCTATGACCGCTCCACGAAGCATAACTCCGGAAAGGCTTCTTAGTCTCCTCAAGGTCTGCCTGCGCCTGACGGCGGAACGCGACCTCGATCATTTGCTGCGCATGATCATCGAAGAGACGACGCTGGTTACCGATGCGGAGCGCAGCTCGCTTTTTCTCATCGACAGGGAAAAGAACCAGATGTGGGCCAAGATTGCGCAGGGAGTGAACGTCATCGAAATCAGGTTTCCGCTCGGCACGGGCATAGCCGGGTTCGTGGGACAGACCGGAGAGGCCATCAATATCGCCGATGCATACCGCGACGCGCGCTTCAACCCGGAATTCGACTTGAAAACCGGATTTCGCACCAAAAGCGTACTTTGCGTACCCATGAAAAACATGCAGGGGGACATCCTTGGCGCCATACAGGTGCTCAATAAAAAGACGGGAATTTTTTCCGGCGAAGACAAAATGTTTCTTTCAGCCCTGGCATCGCAGGCCGCCGTTGCGATCGAGAATGCGGACCTCTACCGCAGGCTGAACGTTCTGAACCTCTCCCTCGAGAAAAAAGTGGAAGAACGGACCGCGGAACTGACCGCGACCAATGAACGTCTTGTCGAACTCAACCGAAAGCTTGAGGACATTTCCATTACCGATGAGCTTACGCGGATATACAATCGGCGCTATTTCATGGAGCGGCTGAAACTGGAAGTCAAACGGGCGGTCCGCTATGGCTCGCCGCTTTCACTCTTGATGGTTGATGTCGATTTATTCAAGAAAGTAAACGACAATTTCGGTCACCAGGCCGGGGACGCGGTCCTTGCCCGAATAGCGGGCCTCATCAAGGCGAGGCTCCGCGAAATTGATTTGTTCGCGCGGTACGGCGGAGAGGAGTTCGGTCTTCTCGCGACCGGCACCGATCAGGCGGGCGCGCTGGTGCTTGCCGGGCAGCTGCGGGAACTCGTCCAGAACGCCGGCTTCGCGCACGAAGGCCGGCCGTTCGCCGTGACCATCAGTATCGGCATCGGCGCATGGGATCAAGCGGTCAAGGAAGACTTTGAGGAATTGATCCGCCGGGCTGACGCCGCGCTCTACCGGGCCAAGGAACAAGGTAGGAACCGGGTCTGTACCTGAACAAGCCTTTTACCTCAGTGGATAAAAAGATGCTGCGAGTCATGCCGCCATGCGCGCGGTGCCCTGAGATTTTGTTTACGCTAACGGAGTTGACTATTCTCGCCTGATTGGTTAATATGTATCATTGCAAATCAGAAATACGAATTCCTAAATCCTAAATAATTTCATAGCCCAAATGCAAATGTACAAGATGGTTCGATTATAGGGTCTATGGAATTTTGGGGTGTTTAGGATTTCGATATTCGAATTTCGAAATTGAATTAAAGAAGGAGTCCTCATGTCCCATCCGCAAGCAGCAAAAGCGCCCCACGGCCATCCCGGCGGAGCGGGCGCGGAAAAGCAATATCTCCCTCGTTTGATTGCCTGGGAAGTGACCCGGAGCTGCGTCTTAAACTGCGTTCACTGCCGCGCGGCAGCCAAGCACGGGCCCTACGCGGGCGAGCTTACGACCGAAGAGTGCTACCGGTTCCTTGACGACGTCAAGTCCTTCAGCGACCCCATCGTTATCCTGACCGGCGGCGAGCCCATGATGCGGCCCGATATCTACGATATCGCCAAGCACGGCACCCAGTTGGGACTTCGCATGGTCATGGCGCCCTGCGGCCTGCTGGTGACCGAGGAACTGGCCCAGAAGATCAAGGACTCGGGCGTCATGCGCGTGTCGCTTTCGATCGACGGCCTGGACGCGAAGAGCCACAACGCGTTCCGCCGCGTGGAGGGCGCCTTCGAGGGTGTGATGAAGGCGATCGAGAACTTCAAAAAGGTCGGCATGGAGTTCCAGGTGAACACGACGATCACCAAGCACAACGTGCAGGACCTGCCGAAGCTTTTAGAGATGGTGATTAAACTCGGGGCCGTGGCCTATCACCCGTTCCTGCTCGTGCCCACGGGCCGCGGCAAGGACCTCGCGGACCAGGAGATCCCGCCCGAGGAATATGAGAGCACGCTCAAGTGGTTCTACGAGATGCGCGATAAATCGCCGATCCAGTTCAAGCCGACCTGCGCGCCGCACTACTACCGCATTATCCGCCAGGGTGAGAAGGCGAAAGGCAAGACGGTCACGCCCGAGACCCACGGCCTGGACGCCATGACCAAAGGCTGCATGGGCGGACAGAGCTTCGCCTTCGTGTCGCACGTGGGCAGGGTGCAGATCTGCGGTTTCCTCGAAGAAGAGGCCGGCGACATCAAGAAGGAACCCTTTTCGAAGATATGGAACACCTCGCAGCTCTTCAAGGAAATGCGCGACCTGGACCATTACCACGGCAAGTGCGGCATCTGCGAGTACCGCAGGGTCTGCGGCGGGTGCCGGGCCCGGGCTTTTGCCATCTCGGGCGACTACCTCGCAGCAGAGCCCTTCTGCACCTACGAGCCGGTGAAGGCGCGGTGACAATATAATGTAGTGCAGGCGCGGGGATGATTTTCATTATCCCCGTTTTCTTTTCTCATTGCGAGATTGAAAGGAGCAACTGTATGAAAAAAATGCTGATTGCGCTCGACGATTCGTCGAGCGCCCTGAGGGCGGTGGAGTATGCCGGGGTGCAGTTCGCGGGCGGCAACGACCTGCGGATCGGCCTGGTGCACGTGCTGCCGAACCTTCCCGCCATATTCTGGGACGAAGGGCACATCCTCTCGGAAGAAGAGAAGCGGGAACGAAAAAAAGTCGTGGACAAATGGATTTCCGACCGGAAGGCGAAGATGGATCCCGTGTTCCGCAAAGCCGCGGAGGTCCTGACGAAGAACGGCATTCCGGCCGGGCAAATTGCGACCAAGTCCATTTCCGACTCGACCGACGTGGCCCAGAGCATCCTTGAGGAGGCGAAAGACGGCGGGTATCAGACCGTGATCGTCGGGCGCTGTGACCGCTCCGCGAAGCACATGCTCGGGAGCGTTTCGGGCAGGATCGTTCAATTGGGCTCGGGCGTGGCAGTGACGATCGTTGAATGACGCGGACAGCCGAATGCCGGCGAAGGTTGTTTTTTCCGCCAACACGGATCGGGAAAAGCTGTTTTTCCCATGCCTGGCGCCGACTTGACAACCCAAACCGGACACCCTATAGTTATTACAGCAGCTGATTCGCACGCTATGCCCACCTTTCCCCAAAAACGAAAACTCGGTCTTGCCCTGAGCGGAGGCGCTACGCGCGGTCTGGCCCACATCGGCGTGCTCCATGCGATGGAAGACAACGGCCTGCGGCCCGACTTTCTTTCGGGAACGAGCATCGGGGCCTTCGCGGCCGCGCTCTACGCCTTCGGCGTGCCCCTCGCGGAGATCCGCGACGTGGCCCGTGGCATGACTCCCTTAAGCGTATCGAAACTCAAGCTCTCGCGCTACGCCCTCTTCTCGAACGAAGAGCTGGCGCGGCTCATCCAATCCAAGATCGGCAAGGCCCGGATCGAAGACGCGGGAATTCCGCTCGCCATCATGACCGCGGACATCGGCGCCGGCGAGAAGGTCGTGATGCGGCAAGGCGAGGTCGCGCCCGCCGTTATGGCAAGCAACGCGGTACCCGGCATCTATCGTCCCGTGTTCATCGACGGGCGCATGATGGTCGACGGGGGGATCGTGGAGGACGTGCCCATATCGCCCCTCCGCCCCATGGGGGCCGACGTGGTGGTTGCCGTCAACCTGAGCGCCGACCGTCAGTTCCGGACGCCCGACGATATCATCGACATTCTCTTCAATGCTTTCGACATTGCCATCGACGAGGAAACAAAGGCGCGGGTAAAGACCGCGGACGTGGTGATCGAGCCCCGGCTGTCGCAGTTCCGTCGCATGGACGTGAGGCAGATCGACGCGCTCATCGCCGAGGGATATCGCGCCACTGCGGAGAGCATTGAAAAGATCCGCGCGGCCCTCGAACGGCTCTCCGAGAAAGAAGCGCCCACAGTCAGTCCGTGCAAATAACGGCGGCGCAATGAAGTAGCCCGTCCACTCGGCCGGAAGAACGCCAGAGGAATCCGACCGTGAAAGAGTTCTCCCGCCCCTCAGAACGAGCGCCGGCGTTCCGCTCGCGAGCCGCTCTTTTCCGCGGCGTTTCTCTTGTTTTTGTTCATGTTTGCCCCCCTCGGCCCGAGTTTTCCCATTGCAACTTTGAGCCACTTGGGCTATAGTATCAACCAATTACGGGAAAGGAGCATGGTATGTTCCTAGTGGAACTCGTTATGCAGGGAGTGCGGGGAATTCACGAACTCGCCCGCCTCAGATTTCAGAGCGGTTTCAACTTTATCGTTGCCGGTAATGAAGCGGGAAAGACCACGGCGGTTGATTCCGCACTTCGAATGCTCTTTCCGAGCGGCGATCCCGACCGCATGCATTCGCTGGTCTCGAGGCACGCCCCTGATGCTTCGCGCGCCGCCGCCGTCGCCTATTCCGACGACGGGGCCTATTATAGGGTGATCGAGGATTTTTCGAAACGCGGGGTCAATCTTTCCAAGTATAATGCGGCCACGAAAGAATTTTCCCTGATCTACAAGGATTGGGACAACACCGTCCAGTTCATGGCGGGGCTGACCGGGGAAATTTCCGAGGGGGAGTACGCGTCCGTGTTCGTTTTCCGGCGGGAAGATTATACGGGCCAAACGGCCCCGTCGTTCCTCACTGAAGCCTCACCGCAGCCGGCGACGAGGCGCGCTCCAGCGCCGCAGCAGCAGGTCTCCCCGGCACGGGAGGCCAGGCTCGCTGAACTGCGCGCGGACCTTCGGAAGGCGGAAGACGCGGCCGACGCGGAATACAAGCTGCAATCGGGCAAGCTTCGTCTCGAAGAGATTAGAAAAAAAATCGGGGGCGCCGAGGGAATCAACCAGCGCTACGCCGACATCGACGCGAACCTCGAGACGCTCAAGAATTGCACCACGCTGCCTGAGAACCTGGGTGAAATCATCGACCAGCACGAACAGCGCCAGGGCCAGAAAATGACCGAGTCCGAGGAACTGGCCAAGGAAATCGAGGGAGTGCGGATGCACCTCGATGCCATGCCGGGGGTGAATCTCACGAAGGACCCACTGTTTATCGGCGGCGTAGTCGTGGCCGCGCTTTCAGTCCTTGCAGCACTGTTCGTGCTTACCGCGGAGCAGGCCGATTATTTTCCGCTGGGCATCCTGCTTGCCGCGGCGCTCATCGTGATAGGGTGGTATCGGGGAACGCGGAAAAGTCATGAGCGAAAAGTGCTCCAAAAAGAGATCGACGGGCTTGAGGCCGAACGGGAGGCCTTAGAGAAAAGCTTCGAGCAGGGCGGATCGGAGATCATGGCCTGCATGCAGGCCACGGGCTCGGTCACCACGGCGGAACTCAAGGAAAAAGCGGAAAACTATCGTTACTTTCTTTCGCTGCGGAGCGAGCTCGACGAACAGCGTACGCATCTCCAGGGCGAGGTCACGCCCGAGGACCTGCAGGCGGAATACGACCGGCAGCAGCAGGAGGTCCTGGAGCTTGAAAAAGCAGCGCAGGTCGTGGCCCAGTACAATGTCGACACCTACGCGTTCAGGCAGGAGATCGAGCGGCTGGAATCCGAAGCGGCCGGAGGCGCGGTAACGGACTTCAGTTTCGGCGAACCGGAACCTATCGAAGAGTTCAGTTTCAGCGCGCCGGTGCTCCCGGCCGGGGGGCCCGCCGGGTTTTTCGCGGAACTCGAAACGGCGAGCCGGATCGGCGGTATTGAGATGGAAACGCTCCTTCCCGCTGTCGAAGCCGCGGCGCAGCGGAACCTTGCCGCGGTGACGAACGGGAGATACGTCCGTATCGAAGCGGGTCAGGAAGGGCCGCCGATCGTGCACGCCCAGGACGATTCAGCGGTGCCCGTCGAGGAGTTGAGCCACGGGACCAGGGACGTTATCTATTTTTGCCTGAGAACGGCGCTTGTAGAAGCGCTCGCGGGCAAGCGGCGCCTGCCGTTCCTCCTGGACGATCCGCTTGCCGGGTTCGACCCCGCCCGGCAGCAGGCCGCATGCCAGATCCTGCGCGCTCTCGGGGCCAAAACGCAAGTAATCCTCTTTGCCTCGAATCCGGCGCTCAGGGCCGCCGGCGACGTAACGGCGGAGCTCAAGTAGGTGCGGGGCCGGTTCATTACCTTCGAGGGGATTGAGGGAACGGGCAAGTCCACGCAGATCGATCTGCTGGCGAACTATCTCTCCGCACACGGCAGGGCCGTTACGCTTACGCGGGAGCCGGGCGGCACGAAGATAGGGGACCAGATCCGAAAAATACTGCTTGACCCGGAGAACAAGACGCTTGCTCCCGAGGCGGAGTTGTTTCTCTACGCCGCCGCCCGCGCGCAGCACCTGGCGGAACTGATCGGGCCGTCGCTCGAAGCGGGGAAGATCGTTTTGTGCGACCGGTTTTCAGACGCGACGCTCGCCTATCAGGGATACGGCCGGGGACTGGACCCGGAGTTGATCCACACGCTCGACGGGATCGTGACGGGGGGGCTCAGGCCTGACATGACGGTACTTCTCGATCTCGACACGGCCGCGGGACTGGCTCGCGCGCGCGGCAGAAACAGCAGCCGCGGGCTCGAGTCGGAGGCGCGGTTCGAGGCCGAGGACCTGGCGTTTCACGAGCGGGTCCGGCAGGGATACTTGACGCTCGCCGGGCGTGAGCCGGGTCGTTTTCGCGTTGTGGACGCGTCGCCGAACCCCGACGAGGTGCGGAACCGCATCAGGAAAATCGCGGACGATGCCCTTCAGGCGTCCAAGTAAAATTTTTGCGGGAGTAAAACGAATTGTCTTTTGCCGCTATCGAGGGTCACGATCGGCCGATCACCATACTCAAACGGGCACTCGTGAACAAAACAGTCGCCCACGCGTACCTCTTTTCGGGAGAAACGGGGATCGGAAAAAAAATGGCGGCGCTCGCGCTGGCAGCCGCGGTGAACTGCGGGAATGCCGGTCCGGACGGCGGGTGCGGCGAGTGCCCGTCGTGCCGCAAGGTCGCCTCGGGCGGCCACCCGGACGTGCGGATCGTGGCGTCGGACGGCGACGATATAAAAATTGACCAGGTCCGGGAACTCCAGGCCGCTCTCTCGCTCAAGCCTTTCGAGGGCGTCAAAAAAGTCCTGATCATCGACGGCGCGGAGAGAATGAACGCTGCGTCGGCAAATGCATTTTTGAAGACGCTCGAAGAGCCGCCGGGCGACGCTCTTGTTATCCTGGTAACCCCCCTGCCGCAGAGCCTTCTTCCAACCATCCGGTCGCGGTGCCAGGAGCTCCGGTTTTCCCCGCTTCCCCGGAAGACCTTGGCGGGTGCGCTGGCGCGCCTGCGAGGGTTCGGCGAGGAAGACGCCCGTTTCCTGGCTGCGCTCGCGAAGGGGAGCATGGGCCGGGCCCTTGAGATGGATCTGGAGCGGGAACGGGAGGATCGCGGGGAACTGCTCGCGCTCTGGACCGGGCTGCCGCGCATGAGCTCCGGCGAAGTCCTTGTCCGGGCGGATGCGCTTTCGAAGGACCGGGATCGGCTTGAACGGCTGCTGGATATGGGAGTCGCATGGCTGCGCGACGCCATGGTTTTGCGCGAGACGGGCGATGAGGCGCTCCTCGTGGATGGACAAGCAGCGGAGTTCTTCAGGCAATGGGGAGAACGGGTATCGCTCCAGCGCATGCTCGCTGACATGGAATTGCTGGTCGCGAGCAGGGGCCTGCTCGAGCGGCGCGTGAGCGCCCAATTGGTGACCGAGAATCTACTCCTCAAATTAGGGGAAGGATAAGTTGACAGGGCATGACGGAACAACAGGCAGATAAAATCATAAAAGTAGCAGGAGTGCGGTTCCGGGAAAACTGGAAAGTCTACGACTTCGACGCCGCGGAAATCGATGTTGCGATCGGCGACCGGGTCATCGTGGACACCGACCGGGGGCCGGGATTCGCCCATGTCGTGCGGATCAGAAAATTGCAGGCGCCTTCGGCCGAAGAGCTTCGCACGGCCCCGGAACCGGAACCCGAACCGGAGATTCCCGAAGGCGTGGAAATCGATATCGATGACATAAGCGGGAAAGGCCAGACCAGCACGCCCCCCCCGAAGGGTCAGCAGCACCGGACCGCGCGGAGAATCCTGCGCAAGGCTACGGCGGAGGATATCGCACGGGAAGAAAAGAACCGGGAGCGGGAAGCAGAGGCATTTTCCCTGGCCCAGGACATGATCCCGGAGCGGGAACTTCCGATGAAGCTCATCCGGGTGGAGTACTCGTTCGACGCCTCGCGGGCCACCTTTTTCTTTTTCTCGGAGACGAGGATCGACTTCCGGGAGCTCGTCAAAGGCCTTGCCGCCAAGTTGAAAAGCCGCATTGAGATGCGCCAGATCGGGGTCCGCGACGTGGCGCGCATGATCGGAGGGTTCGGTCCGTGCGGCAGGGAGCTGTGCTGCTCGTCGTTTCTTAAAAACTTCGAACCCGTTTCCATCCGCATGGCGAAAAAGCAGGAAATGGTGCTTAATCCCGCGAAAATCTCGGGTGTATGCGGGAGGCTTCTGTGCTGCCTTTCCTATGAGTATGAGATGTACGAACGGAACAAGAAAGACCTCGTCGACATGCGCGCGAACGTAGTTAAGGCAAAGAAGGACGAGGAGGAG
>JBGPHF010000035.1:0-9370 GCA_041484215.1 Nitrospirota bacterium | reverse complement strand
CTTTGCGGCTACCATTACGAAAACACCGGCCGCCGCCTCCGCGATATGATACAACGACTGATTAAAATTTCCGTCCTTCTCTTCTGGCTTGTGATGCTCGGCATACTCGTCGAGCGGACGTATCTTCGCCCTTCGACCGTCATCGCCCTCGACGTCATAACCGAGGAAGGCGTGCGCACGGGCGACGAATGGGCCGGCATCTATCAGAAAGATCGCAAAATCGGTTATGCCCACACCCGGATCCTGCGCGAGGCCGACACCTACCATCTCACGGAGGAATCCGAACTCGACCTGCTCCTTTTGGGTTCGGTGCAGCGCGTCAAAACCTCCATCGACAGCTACACGACCAGGAACTTCCTGCTCAAATACTTTACCTTCACGATGAAATCCGAAGCAAGCTCAATGGAGATCAAGGGCGCGGTCCTCGGCAACCAGCTGGTGCTCGACATCCTGACGGGCGGGGAAACGCGTAAAGAACGAATCCGGCTCAAGGAGCCCCCCTACCTTTCACCCACGATCAAGCCCGCGCTCATCCTCCTCGGCCTCGAACCGGGAAAGCGGTACCGTTTCCCCCTGTTCAATCCGGCAACCATGAGCACCGAGGACGCCGTGATCACCGTCGCGTCGAAGGAACGCATCAAAGTGGGAGACGCTGAAAAAACCGTGTATAAAGTTCAGGAAACTTTCCAAGGCATGGAGGCTTATTCCTGGATCACCGAAGACGGGGACACAATTAAGGAGGAAAGTCCTCTTGGGTACGTGCTTTTGAAAGAGAGCATGATCGAGGCGAAAAAACTCGACAAAAGAGGCCCCTCCGTCGACGTTATCTCCCTGGTGATGATCCCTTCAGCCCCTATAGAAAAATCGTCCAAAACGACCTATTTGGAGGTAAAGCTCTCCGGCGCGTCTTTCCAGGGACTCGATCTGGACGGCGGCAGGCAAACGGTGAAGGAAAACATCGTAACCGTGAACGTTGCACCCGATACAGACACGTATACGCTCCCCTCGACGATGAAGAATATGGCCGATACGCTCAGGGCCACGGCTTTGGTCCAGAGCGACGACAGGCGGATAAAGGAGCAGGTTGCAAAAATCCTGGGCAAGGAGAAGAACGCGCGCGAGGCGGCGCGGAAACTGACCGAATGGGTCTACAACGCGATCGATAAAAAACCGGTGGTGAGCATCCCGAGCGCCGTCGAAGTATTGAACCAGCGCGTGGGCGACTGCAACGAGCATACGACGCTGTATACCGCGCTTGCGCGCGCCGCGGGACTGCCCACGCGCATGGCGGCCGGCATCGTGTATCTTCGCGACGGCTTTTATTATCATGCCTGGCCCGAGGTTTGGCTCGGCCGATGGACGGCGGTGGACCCGACCTTTAACCAGTTTCCCGCTGACGCGACGCATATCCGGTTCGTTGTCGGAGACATCGACCGGCAATCGGGCATCCTGAAGCTGGTGGGTAAACTAAAGGTGGAAGTCCTCGACTATAAATAAGGCGGCGTCATTACTAAAATTATGATCAAACTCATTAATCTTTCTAAAAGCTACGGAAAACTCGTTGCCGTCAACAACATCAACCTCGAGATCGCGCGAGGCGAGGTCTTCGGCTTCCTCGGCCCGAACGGAGCGGGCAAGACCACGACCATCAAGATGCTGGCCGGTCTGCTCCAGCCCTCGGGCGGCAGCGCGCTTATCGGCGGCTTCAACGTGCAGACGGAGCCGCTCAAGGCGAAGTTCATTACCGGCTTCATCCCGGACCGTCCGTTTCTGTACGAGAAGCTCACGGCTGCCGAGTTCATGCACTTCGTTTCGCAGCTCTATGACCTGGGCGACGCCCGGAAACAAACGAGCGAACTCCTCGAACTCTTCGGATTGACCGAATGGGAAAACGAACTCGTGGAAAATTTTTCCCACGGCATGAAACAGCGTTTGGTCATGGCTTCCGCCCTCCTCCACGGGCCCCGCGTGCTCGTGGTAGACGAACCCATGGTGGGCCTGGACCCGCGCGGGGCACGGCTGGTGAAGAACATATTCAAGGACCTGGCCTCGAAGGGAGTGACGGTCTTCATGTCCACGCACACGCTCGAGATCGTCGAGCAGATGTGCACGCGCGTCGCCATCATCAATAAAGGAGAGATCATCGCCCAGGGAAGCGTCGAAGACCTCGGCCGCATGGCCCGCATGCCCGAAAGCCACCTGGAGCCGATTTTCCTGAGGCTCACGGGCGGCGAGGAAGCGATCTGAGGGAGGCGTAACTCCGACGAGGCGCCTTCCCGATCGAGGCAGACGAACTTATTGTATATGATGCTCATACTCCTCACACCACGATATCGCGCGCTGAAAAACCAGCTCAACCGTTTCGCTCCCGGCGACCGGCTTAAGACCGCGGTGCTTACGCTGCTCGGGCTGGCCTTCTGGGCATTCCTGTTCGGCGTGTCGTACCGCGTGCTTTCCTACTTCAGGACCATCGAGGGTCTCGGCGACCTCCTGGCTCTGCGGCTCCTGTCCATGGTTCTTTTAACGTTCTTTTCGATCCTCCTGTTCAGCAACGTCGTGACGTCTCTTTCTACGTACTACCTCTCGGATGAACTCGACCTTCTGCTGTCAGCTCCCGTCAGAATCGAGCATATCTACCGGGCTAAGTTCATCGAAACGATCGCCGACTCATCGTGGATGACGCTCATTTACGGTCTGCCCGTCTTCCTCGCTTACGGGGCCGTGTTTCGGGCGACGCTCCTGTACTATCTCGGCCTCATCCTCACCATCATTCCGTTTCTCGTTATCCCCGCGGGGATCGGCATCATCGTAACGATGCTCCTCGTAAACGCCTTCCCCGCCCGCCGGGCCAAGGACGTCCTGGTGCTTCTGGGCCTCCTGTTTTTCGTGGTCATGTATGTGCTCTTCCGCATGCTCCGGCCCGAAAAACTGGTGGATCCCGATGCCTTCCCCACCCTCGTCCAGTACCTTACCGCCATGCGCGGACCGGTGTCTCCGCTCCTGCCGAGCTCCTGGGCCTCGGAGGCGCTCTCGCCGCTGCTCCGCAGGACCATGGACGGATCGCTTTTCTCCCTCCTCATGCTTTGGAGCACCGCGGGGGCCGTGGTCGTGGTCGGCGAGTGGGTCTGCGACCGGATATACTACGCGGGCTGGTCGCGCTCTCAGGAAGGCAAAAAAGCGACGCTTTCCCGCTCACGGGCCGCAAACGCTTTCTCCCGTCTGGCCGTCCTGCCTTTCCGGGGAAAGATGCGCGCAATCGTGCTCAAGGACGTGAAACTTTTTTTCCGCGATACATCGCAGTGGTCCCAGCTCTTTCTCCTGCTCGCACTCATGGTAGTCTACATTTACAGCTTCAAGCTCCTTCCCCTGGAGCGCGCCGCCATGCCCAGTTTCTACCTTCAGAACCTTATTTCCTTTCTGAACCTCGGCATGGTGGGTTTCGTGACCACCGCAGTCGCGGTCCGCTTCGTTTTCCCCGCGGTGAGCCTTGAAGGCGCCTCCTTCTGGATCATCCGCTCCGCGCCGCTTTCAATCGGCGATTTTCTCTGGGCCAAATTCTGGAGCAGCCTGCTCCCTCTCCTGGTCCTGTCCGAAATACTGATCGTGCTATCCAACGTGCTGCTCAAAGCGACCCCCTTCATGATGGGACTCGGCATAGTCACGGTCTTTATCATGACCTTCGGCATTACGTCGCTCGGCGTGGGTCTGGGCGCCGCGTTTCCGAAGTTCAAGCACGAGAACGTCGCGCAAATCCCTACCGGCTTCGGCGGCATCGTTTATATGCTCGTGACCATGCTCTTCATCGGAACGGTCGTCGTGCTCGAGGCCTGGCCAGTGTACCGCATCTTTACCTCCCAGATGTTCGGCGGCCGCATACCGGCTTCAGGGTGGCTCTGGATCGGATGCTCATTCCTCCTGGTGCTGGCCGTGAACCTTCTGGTTCTGCTCTTACCCATGCGCGCCGGCCTGAAACGGCTCCGGGAGCGGGAAGTATAACGGCCAGCACAACCACAATATATTGTACCCTCCATAAAAATCAACACTTTACCTGGTAATTTTTCGCTTTACAAACGTCCTTTCTTATGCTATAAAACACTCCATTATCCACAGAAGTTCGGAATCTCGATATTCCGGTTTTCTGCCCGCACGTTACTCAATTTCGAAGGATTCACAACAGGCTGATCCTGGGATTTTGGAACCGGTTTTTTCTCATAATTAAGGAGACCTATGCAGCTTAAAGCCCTCGAGATGGTTGGATTTAAATCCTTCTGCGACAAGACAACGGTGGTGTTTCAGCCGGGAGTAACGGCCGTGGTGGGACCGAATGGCTGCGGCAAGAGCAATATCTCCGACGCCATCCGCTGGGTTCTGGGCGAACAGAGCGCGAAACACCTCCGCGGCGACAAGATGGAGGACGTGATTTTCAACGGAAGCGAAAACCGCAAACCCCTGGGCATGGCCGAGGTCACCTTGAGACTCAGCAATGTCGGTGGCAACCTGTCCTCCGAATTCGCGCACTACGCTGAGCTCGAAATCACCCGCCGTCTCTACCGCTCCGGCGACAGCGAATACCTCATCAACAAAATCCCCTGCCGCTTGAAGGACATCCGGGACCTCATGATGGACGCGGGCGTGGGCGCCAAGATCCACGCCATCATCGAGCAGGAGAAGGTAGACCACATCCTTTCCTCAAAGCCGCAGGACCGCCGTTTTCTTTTCGAGGAAGTGGCGGGCATCATGAAGTACAAAGCCCGCAGGCAGGAGGCGCTCTCCAAGCTTGAATCGACGCAGCAGAACCAGCTCCGCGTGAACGACATCATCACCGAGGTCAGACGACAGGTCAACTCCCTGGACCGGCAAGCCAAGAAAGCCGAACGCTACCAGAAGCTCCGGGCCGAGTTAAAAGACTTCGATTTCCGCCTGGCGGCGGTCGAGTATTCGAACCTGGGAGTCGAGTGGACGTCCGCTTCCGAGGAATTCTCGAAGCTGGAAAACGAAGTGACGGACCTGCACGCGTCCCTCGCTAAAATCGAATCCGCCATCGAGGAATCGCGGGCCGAAGCCCTGGATGCGGAGCACGAACTCGCCTCGCTCCAGCACCGCATCCATGAGACCGAGACCGCGCTCAGCCGGGCCGAGCACCGGGTCGAGCTGTCCAAAAGCCAGATCGCGTCCTTGATCGATCAACGGGGCCGCGACCTGACCGATCGTGAGTACCTGAAGCAGGAGCTGTCCCGGATGGCCGAGGAGAAAACACGGCACGGGGAAGAGTCGCGCCATCTGACCGCGTCGCTCGATGAGCAGAACTCTATACTCGGCGACCGCACCGGCAGCCTGGAATCGCTCGCGCAGGAGCTCCGGGAAAAGGAGCTTTCCCTCGACGAGAACCGGGCCGGGATTATGAACGCCATGACGGCGTCCGCCGCGGAAAAAACAAAAATCGCGGGTCTGCAATCGCGCAGCTCGCAGCTCGACGATCAGGACGGACGGGGGCTCACCGAAAAGCAGGATTTAGAGAAAAAACTCGGGGAACTCACGTCGCTCAGGGAAACCAAGGAACGCGAACTGGCCGAGCTCGGCGGGCGCACCAGCGCGGCGGAAGAGGAGCGCGCGGCGGTTTCCGAGAGGCTGGAGCAAGCCCTCGCGAAAAGAAAGCTCATCGAAACGAACCTCAATGAAAATCGCAACAGGCTCGCGGCCCAGGACTCACGGCTTCGCTCCCTGATCGAATTGGAACAGAGCCTCGAAGGATATCAGAAAGGCGTGCGGACCGTCATGTCGGCACGGAAGGAAGCCTCCGAAAACGGGCAGATGGGAAACATCCACGGCCTCGTGGCGGACATGATAGAAACCGAGCCGCAATACGAGGTCGCGATCGAGGCGGTCCTGGGTGAACGGCTTCAGTACGTTGTCGTCGATTCTCAGCATGACTCGCTCAAAGCGATCGACTACCTGAAGACGAAGAGCGGCGGCAGGAGCACCTTCGTGCCCAAGAACACGCGCGAGATGAAATCCGAACCGTTCGTCAAGAACGGCCGCGCAGGCGTCATCGGCTCGGCGCTGAACATCGTCAAGTACCAGGACCATTACAGCGGCGTGGCCCAGTATCTCCTGGGCGACGTGGTCGTCGTGGACACCATGGAAACGGCCCTCTATCTATGGCAGAAGGAGGGGTTCGACAAAACAGTCGTCACCCTGACCGGCGAGATCGTGGACCCCTGGGGCGCGGTGACGGGCGGGACGATTGAGGCCGCGGGCGCCGGCATGCTCACCAAACGCAGGGAAATAAAGGATCTGGAACACGAAGTCGCCGGGCTCGTTGTCCTGATCGCGAAGCTCGACGCCGAACTGACCGGCGTGGAAGCCGCCATCGAATCGGACAAAAAAATCGAAGCGGACCTTTCCCAGCAAATCCACCGCATGGAAATAGAATTCGCCAACGGGGAGAAGGACCGCGCCGTCCTCGCCGACGAAAGCGGCCGGGCAACGGAACGGATGAAGACGCTCGACGCGGAGGTCCTTGAACGCTCGGCGCTGCGGACGGAGTTGAACGCGGGCATCGAGCAAGCGTCCGAAGTCCTTCAGGCGATCGAAGCAGGCCATACAAACGCCCAGGCGAGCATCGAAGCGCTCCAGGCCGAACTCTCGTACAAAAAAGAGGAACTGGAAACCGCCCGCGCCGGCATCACCGAAATCAAGATGGCGATCTCGGCCCTTCAGGAAAAGCAAGCCTCCGCCGAACGGTCGAGGGAAGCGTTTGTGCGCACCGAGTCGGAGCTCTCCGACCGGCTGGAAAAACGGGAAACTGAACTCTCGGCGATAGCCGAGAAACTCACCGAGCTCGAAGCAACGATCGCGGAAGCGGAAGCGGAGATCAAGGGACACATTGCTATTCTCGAAAACGAGCGGGGAATCCTCGTCTCGCGACAAGAGGCGCATTCCGCCAAGATGCAGACCCTCCAGTCCCATGAAGAACAGGCCCGCCAGATGCACCATGACGTCGAAGCCGCGCAAAAACGGCTCTCCTCAAACGAAATCCGGCGCACGGAACTCCGTATGAAGATCGAACATCTGAAAGACACGGTGTGGACGACCTATCATGCCGAGCTCGAAACCGTGGTCAGTGAACTCGGCCAGTTCGAAATCAACATCGACGAAACAAAATTCAGCGCCGACGAATTGCGCCAGAAAATCGATCAGATGGGCCCGATCAATGTGGATGCCCTCCAGGAGTACAACGAGCTCAAGGAACGCTACGACCTGCTCTCCGTGCAACAAAACGACATCAACGAGTCCATGAACAACCTCAAAGCCACTATCGCCAAACTCGACGGGGAGACCAAGGAACTCTTCACCGAGGCTTTCGCGGCAATCCAGGAAAAGTTCAAAGAGGTCTTTTCGCTCCTGTTCGAGGGCGGCAAGGCCGAGCTTGTTCTGCTCGACGAAGCGAACGTCCTCGAGTCGGGAATCGAGATCATCGCCCAGCCCCGGGGCAAGAAGTTCCAGAGCATCACGCTGCTGTCCGGCGGCGAACGGGCGCTCACGGCCATCGCCCTGCTCTTCGCCGCATTCCTGGTGAAGCCTTCGCCCTTCTGCATGCTCGACGAAGTCGACGCGCCGCTCGACGAGGCCAACGTGACTCGCTTCACCCGCCTCATCCGCGAAATGAGCGGCCACTCCCAATTCATAACCATTACGCACAACAAGCGGACCATGGAGATGGCCGATGCGCTCTACGGCATCACGATGGAGGAGCCGGGATGCTCCCGCGTGGTTTCCGTACAGTTGCGCGAGGCGGCCCTGGTCTAAACCATGCATTTTCCACTTTTCCCGGCGCGCGCCTTGTGATATGCTTGCGCCCATGGCGTGCCTCGTGTGCAGTATGATCAGAACCGCTTTCTCCTCTGGTTTGCTCTTCCTGGCCCTTGCCGTCTGCGGCCCCCTGGCCGCATTCGGGCAGGCGGCGGAAAACCCTTCAACCGGCGAGCCGTTGCAGCCGGCCCTCACTGAACAATTTAGAAGATTCGAAGTCGTTTTCGAGCCCGACGCCTATTACACGGACCTCGAACTCATCATCTCCCTCACCCGCTCTCCCATCCCCCACGCCGGCGAGCAATCGGAAACCGAGATTTATAAAACGCTCCTCTCGCGCGCGGCCGTCTTGCCGAGATACCTGGTCCTGGAAGCGAGCGTCAATCCCCTGCCCTCCGTCGGCGTCTATGTACGCAAGCACGACCCGGGCTACTACGACGACGCGCAAATCTCAGGCAGTTTTAATTACGTGAAGGCCCTGACCGCGGGCTTCGAGGAACCTTACGCGGTTTCGCTCTTTGCCGGAGACGTGATCGGCTTCGATGTCCCCGAAAGCAAGGACATCACCGGAAACGGTTACAGCGGGTACCTCTTCAGCGCGGGCAATTACCACATCAAGGACAATGTGCTGATTCACGATCGGTGGAAGGAATTGGAATGGAAGATGAAAGGGGACCGTAAATCACCGTCGAGGAAACTGAGTTGGAGCTTCCGTATCGGGGCCAAGCTGCACGACAACACGGACATCACGGACATCTTATATCTTTCCTTCCGCAGGAGCAGGCTCGATTACAAGTCGGAAGGCGCATCGTTTTTCAACAACAGCGGATTCGAATATACGTACGACATGAACAGAAAGAATTTGCATCCCATCAGGCATTATTTCTTCGTGGACAAAAAATGGCCGATCGAGAACAGGCATATGGCTCTCGCCGTTGCGGTGGGCTTTGTCTGGGAGTCAGCCGACAAGTATACCGGCCAGCTTGCTTCGGGGACGGGCAGCAATTTTCAGTTCATCCTGCGGCCGAACCTCGAGTTTTGACGGTCACGGCTTTTCTCCGTCAACGGAAAGAATAAGCTGGTCTTGCGTGATCGAATCGAGCAACAGCGTGGTTGTCTCGAAGGGATACGGCAAGCCGGCTGCGGCCGTATCACGAAGCAAGCGCTCCTTGCCGGGTGTGCAAAAGATAGCCCTGATTCGCTTGCCTTCCTGTATGACCGTTACCTCGGCAGGCGTTTGGCCTGCCGGGTCCTGCCGTACGTCTTCGAACAGACCAACAGCATTTTGAAGCCCTTTATTCAGCGACGTCCGTATAGTCCGCCCACCCCGGTACACGGTTTGCTCCCCGAATAACGTGAGCAACACCTGTTCCAACGCGTGTTGATAGCACGGCCGCCCGTTCTTCGCGTTCAGCGCCGAAAAGTCGAACTTGCCGGCCCCCTCCGGCCGCAGCAACAACGGGTCCTTCAAAGCTGACTCGGATTCCTCAGGAGTTATTAATTTTGCCTGGAGCATATTCGCCAGGACGCGCTCCTGCCGGCCCCTGGCCTTGTCGGG
>JBGPHF010000034.1:0-9378 GCA_041484215.1 Nitrospirota bacterium | reverse complement strand
ACCCGGCTTCCCTTGCCGATAAGGTCGACGGAGGCGAGGTCATTCGCATTGACAAAGACACGGGGACCCAGGGCGAAGAAGTTTACCGGCCGGTCAGGCTCGCTTTGTAAGACATCGCTGATTAAAAGCGAGGCGCTTCCCACGCGGAGCCGGCCCCCGACCCGGAGGTGGAGGCGGTCGAGGAGCGTCTGGTCCACGACGACGCTGCCCTTTTTAAGGACCGATGAAAACGGCTGTCCCGAGGCGAGTTCTACTTGTCCGTAGAACGGATAGCCGGGTTCGACCACTTTGATGTCCGCCAGAAGCGATGCTTCGGTTTCGGAAAGGGCCGGTTTCGCTCTTTTCCCGGGTTGCTTTTTTTGGGCAGCGCGCACGACAGAATAAAACTTGTACACGCGCGCGCTTTCGATCTCTTTTTGCCGTTCAAGAGCGCTCACGGCGTTCATCAGGGGAGCGGAGAAAGGAGTGTGCGCGTCGATCATGATGTCGGCCGCGTGAAGGACCCGGGCGTCCCGCAGGAATGAGGAATGGACGCTCCGGCTGAAGCCGCCGAGCGAGACGAGGGTCACGAGAGAGAGCGCCACGCAGAGCACGAACACCGCTGCCTGGCGCAGCGATCCAACGATCTGGCGGCGAACGAGCGGTATCTTAAGCATGGCCGATGGAAGCGATCCTGCCGTCCCTCAAAGTGACGATGCGGTCCGCGCGTGACGAAATTTCCGGGTTGTGCGTGACCAAAACGAGCGTGCTGCGGCGCTCGCGGTGAAGTTCCCTGAGCAAATTAAGGACTGCCCTGCCGTTCGTGGAATCGAGGTTGCCCGTGGGCTCGTCCGCGAAAATGATGCGCGGCCCATTGATCAGCGCCCGGCAGATCGCGCAGCGCTGTTTCTCGCCGCCCGAAAGCTGGTGGGGAAAACTGAGCGCCCGCTCAGAAAGCCCGACGCGGGCCAGAAGCTCTTCAGCCTTCGTTCGCGCGAGACCGTCTCCCCGGAGTTCGGCAGGGAACATGACGTTCTCCAGCGTCGTGAGCGAGGGGACGAGATGAAAGGACTGGAACACGAAGCCGAAGAAGACGTTTCTGAGCGGCGCCAGTTCGTCTTCGGGAAGGTCGGTAATGTCCCGCCCGTCGATCAGCACCCTCCCTTCGTCCGTGCTGTCGAGACCCGAGAGAATAGAAAGGAGCGTCGATTTGCCGCTTCCGCTCTCCCCCTCGATCACAAGAAATTCTCCCTCCTCGACTGCGAGCGATACCGTGTCAAGCACCGTGAGCCTGCGCCCCCCGACGGAATAGGCTTTGGAAATACCGTGTGCTTCGAGAATGGGCATAGAACTCCTCCGAAGATCGAATAGTACTAGTGTATCATCTTTGTTCGCTGCAGCGGGGGAAAAGTATTCGGGACTACAGGATATATCCATTGCGGAGTGCACCCTGCATTCGCGTAATCACGCATAAGCGCTGGGCGCAGAAAAATTGCGGAATAGGGAGTTAAGTCGCGGAGTTCGCGCTACGGGTGAACTCGACAACAAAAGAGGGGTGTTGACTTTTACCTCAGTTTGTTTTGTCCAGCTTCCATGTAACCCCGCCCCGGCAGGCAATGTAGAGAAAGACAAAGCTGTAAAGAACAGCCAACTCGCCTTTGTTCACCGCCGGAAAGAAGTTCGGTCCCATCTGGAATTTCCAGTGAAATTGGAAATAGGCCACTGCCATTTCGCCGCTGGCGAGGAAAGCCGCCAGGCGCGTTTGATACCCCAGCAGTATCGCCAGCCCGCAGAGGAGCTCGATCACCCCGCCAAACCAGAGTTGGGACCCCACCGGCGGTTGAAAATCGGAAAGTATTCCCAGTATTTTTTGGAACCCGTGAAACGAGAACATGAATCCCGCCGTGATCCGCATCAGGGCGTAAGCCTCGTCAGCGTACTTTGAAAGCCATTTCATGAGTGTATCCTCCGACTGGTAGTATAACGGCAAAACGTCCTCATTTTCGGTTTCAGTGCCGCCAATTGATACGACCAAAGCACTACCCCACGCAACCTCTCCCTTTCCCGGGAGGGAAGGATGGTTAATCTTAGGGTGATGTAAAGTAGCTCTCTATTTTACGGTTGATTCAAGTCTAGCACAGGAATAGGGGCAGCAGGGAGGGAGACAATGCTCAGGGGTTTCCGAGCGAACTCTTTTAGCGGTAAGCGGATTTGTCGCCGACGTCGTAGGCTAAGGGCATGAATGCTTTACGCAGCGTGAAGACGGCCAGCATGACGGCGATCAGAACCAGGCCATAGGCTGTGCCGCGGCCCGAAAGAAAGCCCCCCGAGACCAGCAGCAGGTAGACCGGCATGACCATGGCAAGGAGATAGCCTTCGACGAGTTTGAAGCAGAAGGCTTCTTTCGCGGTCACGAATCCCAGGCATCCGGAAAGGGGCAGCAGGAGGAGCGCGCTGTACTGGCCGTGAAAGAGCCCGCCGGACAAGGAACCCTTTCCGATGAAAAGGAGCGCGGCTAGACAAGCGAGGCCGATAAAGTACAGGTTCTTCAGGTACGTTTTAAATTTGCGGATGTAAAGATGAATAAAGAACACGCACATCCCGACAGATATGTAAAGGCCCCAGATAAGGACATCCGCTGACAGACTGACAGCCGTCGTGTCGGAACCTAACGACGCCGTCACTGAAAGAACCGCCAGACCGCTCACGATAATCGCGGACAGCACGATCCCGACGCGGTAGAGCAGAACCGTTATCGTATCTTCTCTCGTAAGGGGTTGAAATACCTGTTCAGAACCCATATCATTGCTCCTCGCACGCGATCCCGGATCACATCTTTTTCGGTTTTTTCCAGAAAGCCAAATCGCTGAACATGAGCCCCAAGAGTTGCCGGGGCGTCATTTCAGAGGCGTCCTTGCATCTGCAGGCATTTTCCCCGTCCGTTGCCGCTTGCTTTTCCGGGGTTGTTTCCTTTTTCCCCGGGCGCGTATCATCACTTTTTGAGAGAAGGATACTCATTCTTTTCGCCTCTGGTTCATTTTACCTCATCTCATAATAATATGCCACCAAATCGTCTTGACATGGGCCATGGCCGCCATTATAGTGTTGGCGGACAGGAGCTTAATCTTCTGCAAAGAAAGCACGGCCTCTGATGGAAGCAGCCCGGTTACGGAGGGTGTACGAAAAATTACGGAGCTTTTCAGTTGACCCGCGAGAGCTTTTTCTCGTGGTGTCAATCGAAGAACAAAAGCTCTTCGTCTGCGCGAATGGCTCCGTTGTCGAACAATTCGACGCTTCCACCTCCCGTTTCGGCATCGGCATCCGCGAGGACTCGCTGAAAACGCCGCCCGGCGTTCACCGGATCAAGGAAAAATTCGGAGCAGGCGCGCCCGCGGGCCGTGTTTTCAGGGACCGCGAGGACACGGGTGAAGACTGGGACCACCGTACGAACGGCGATAATCTCATCCTAACCCGCATTCTGCGGCTCGAAGGGCTTGAGCAGGGGATCAACAAGGGTGCGGGCGTGGATTCCTATGAGCGTTACATCTATATCCACGGCACCGGACGGGAGGACCGGATCGGCACTCCCCTGTCTCACGGATGCGTGTGTTTGCGCAATCCCGACATCATTCGCTTATTCGATACGGTCAAGGAAGGCACGCTCGTCTACATAGACCCTCCGCCCCTCGTGATCAACGAACGCCGGTGCCGCAGCATCCATTTTACCGGTATTTTCGGAAGCGGCATGAGCGCGCTCGCGCAGTACCTGCGTTTCCAGGGGATCGCGGTCTCCGGCTCGGATCGTTTTCACGCCAGCCCGGATACGGCCGCTATCCGCATGTCGCTTGAAGAGCTCGGGTGCGTCATCGTTCAGCAAGACGGTTCGGGTGTGGGACCGGATACCGATGTTGTCTGTGTTTCGACCGCGATCGAGGACACGAACCCCGACATCGCCGCAGCCAGGGGCCGCGGCATTCCCGTTATCCATCGCTCGGACCTGCTTGCCTCGATCATCGCGACAAAGAAAACCATTGCCGTCGCCGGCACGAGCGGCAAGTCGACCGTGACGGCGATGATATTCGAGTTTTTGACCGCTTGCGGTAAATCGCCTTCGCTTATAAGCGGCGCCGCGCTGCGCAGACTCGAAACACAGGGCTTTATCGGGAATGCGTACAGCGGCGGTTCCGACCTCCTGGTCGTAGAGGCGGATGAGAGCGATGGGACCCTGGTCAAATATCGGCCCGAGGCCGCGGTCCTCCTGAATGTTTCCAAAGACCACAAAAGCATCGACGAGGTAAAAGCGCTTTTCGAAACGCTGGCTTCGCACTCTTCCTGGACGGCTTCCAATGCCGACGACCCGGGCCTTGCTGCGCTTCCCGCGAACGTGCGTTTTGGCAGAAGCGGTTCCGCTTCGTGGCGACCGGACCGTGAAGAACTCCTGCCGGCTTCCGTCAAGCTTTTTAAAAGCAACGTGGAATATCATCTGCCGCTTCCGGGAAGTCACAATCTTGAAAATCTGCGCGCGGCGCTCTGCGTCTGCGAGCAGTTCGGCTGCGAACCGTCGATGCTTGCCCCTGCGGTAAAAAATTATGCGGGCGTGGCCCGCCGGTTCTCGGTGACCAAGACAAAACAGAACGTGCAGGTCGTAGACGACTTTGCCCATAACCCCGCGAAAATAGCGGCCGTTGTCAACGCCGCACGCGGTCTTTCCGGCCGTATTCTTGCCGTATACCAACCGCACGGATTCGGCCCCACGCGCTTCTTAAAGGATGAATACATCAAGACCTTTCGTACGAGCTTCCGGCAAAACGACTCGCTCTATCTCCTGCCGATCTATTACGCCGGAGGCACCGCGCAAAAAGATATTTCCTCGGAAGATATCATACAGGGCCTCGGTCCCGTGGCCTTCCCTGCACACGCGGTAAAGGATCGCTGCGAGTTGTTGGCCAGGTTAAAAGCCGATGCGAAGCCGGAAGACTGCGTGCTTCTCATGGGAGCACGGGACCCTTCGCTGCCTGCTTTGCTGAAGAAAATCGTGGAAATGTTCGGCGGGGAAAGAACGAAGCCGTAAAAAGGAGGCTCCCTTTAATAACGCGACCTCTCGCGGACTACGCGTGAACACCCGGCCGGAGCCGGGGGATTGCAAGTCACGGGATTCAGTACGCACGGCCGGATCAGTCAGACGTTTTTACCGGTTTCCCTCCTTCAAAGCCGAATCTATCGAGGATTTCCAGATTGGCGACGCCATTCTTCGAGAATTCATCCATATATCGCTGCCTGATCTGCGCTTCCGCTGCGTGACGATCTCTGTGGCTCATTGCGTTAAGGCGATCGGTCCCGCCCACGACCTGCGCCGCGTCCCGGACCGACAACCGGGAGATCAGTTCGTCCCAGAAGAGGTGGTCTCCAAACTCATCGACCACGGTATGCGCCAGGCTGCTTTCCTCGAATTCACCGGTCGGAACGTACTTATGCGCGCTCTCGTTATGGCTGACCAATCGGTCAAGACCTTCGCCCCCTGCGAAGGAATAGAGCCGCTGGATGAGCGCGCGGTGCCGTTCGGTGCGCTTGTCCTCTTCTTTCCGGTGTCCGGACATGACCACGTCGGCAATGTGCAGAAGGTCCAGCAGGTCGCGATATTCTTTCGGGGAGAACTCAATCTTCATGTTTTTCACCTTTCGTCCGCATGCCATCACCTCGCGGTCATTGATGAACGGCAGTACGCCTAATTCGTCACCGTTTACAAATTATCGTAAAACCGTTATTCTGTCAACGAAATCTTAAACGTGCCGGTAAACTTCGGCAGCGGGCGAGGAATGGGTCTTCGTAAAAATCTTGTCAAGAACTCTTGCACTTTCCGGTTTTTCTGTATAATATAGGTCTCGATTATGAAACGTTTTTTGCGCGGGTTCGGCATATTCCTGGCGCTCGTCGGCGTCGGCATCCTGAGCGCCTTCGCGGTTGTAGCGCTCCTTTTGCAGCAGGAAGAGGTGCGCGTGCCCGACCTCGGCGGCCAGGACCTCGTTGCCGCGATCAACACGCTTAGCCAGCAGGGCTTGCAGATCAAAGTCGACCGTCGCGATCCCCATCCTACGCTGCCGCGGGACGCGGTGATCTCGCAAGCGCCGGCCGCGGGCAGCGGGATCAAAAAAGGCCGCCAGGTTCTCGTGGTCGTGAGTCAGGGCCCGAGCGATTTGCTGATGCCGAAACTCGTCGGTGAAGCTTTTCGAAAAGCCGACGTCATGATTCGCCAATCAGGATTTTTTCTCGGCGACATATCGAAAGTCTCGTCCGCTAGCGTCGAGCGCGACCTCGTGCTCGCCCAGGACCCGCCGGCAGGCAGCCCGCTCGATAAGGGCGGCAAGGTCAACCTGCTCGTCAGCTCCGGCAAAAGAACCGAGCTGTTCGTGATGCCGAACCTTGCGGGCAAAAAGGCCGAGGAAGCGGTAAAGATCGTCGATCGGATGGGCCTGCAGCACCGGGTGATTTACAAGGCGGCCGGAGGCAATGCGGCAGCCGGCGGGCGCATCGTCATCAGCCAGAAGCCTGCGGCGGGGTGGCCGGTTCCCGCCGATGCGACGGCGGACATTATCGTGAGCAAGTAGCGAACCTCTAAATTTTGAATTTCCCGAATGCAGGTGAAAGGAAATCATGCCGCGTAAAATCAAAATAGCTCCTTCCCTCCTTTCGGCCGATTTCTCCCGGCTGGGAGAGGAAATCAGGGCGGTCGAGGCAGCCGGCGCCGATGTGATCCACGTCGATGTCATGGACGGGCACTTCGTGCCGAACATCACGATCGGACCGCTGATCGTCGAGGCTTGCCGGAGGGTGACGAAGCTGCCGCTCGACGTGCACCTCATGATCACGAACCCGGAGTTGTACGTCGCTGATTTCGCCAAAGCGGGCGCGGACTATATCACGGTCCATGTCGAAACCGCGTTCCATCTGAACCGGCTCGTCCAGTCCATCAAGGAGCACAAGGGCGTTAAGGCCGGAGTAGCGCTCAACCCGGCAACGCCCCTCACGGCGCTGGATTACGTGCTGTCCGACGTGGACATGGTGCTGATCATGTCCGTGAACCCCGGTTTCGGCGGCCAGGCCTTCATCCCCTCGGCCTTGGACAAGATCGCGAAGCTCAGAAAACGGATTGACGAGCTTGGACTCAAAACCGAGATAGAAGTAGACGGCGGGGTCAAGCCGTCGAACGCCGCCGAAATCATCAAGGCGGGGGCCGATATGCTCGTTGCCGGGTCCGCGGTCTTCGGAACGAAGGACTATGCCGCGGCAATTCGCGGAATACGCGGGGCCTGAAATTCTAATCAAAAACTTCAACATGACTGCTGGATTGGCAGCGCTCATGTACCATTGATTTCATAACCAGGAGCTTTACATGCCCATGAAAAAGCAGAAAACCACGACCCCCTTCGAGCTCAAGGACGTGAAAGAACCGGTCCTGTACCGGGACACGTTCCCCTATTCGAGCATCCCGCGCGTGGTGCTCGAAGACAGGCTTATCCAGACCAATATTCCCAAGGACATCTGGATCACGGACACCACGTTCCGCGACGGCCAGCAGTCCCGGCCGCCTTACACGCCCAAGCAGATCGCCGACATCTTCGACTTCATGCACCGGATGAGCGGCCCGAACGGCGTGATCAGACAGACTGAATTCTTTCTCTACTCGGAAAAGGACCGGGAAGCGGTGCGGCTCTGCACGGAGCGGGGCTACCGGTTTCCGGAGATCACGGGCTGGATCCGCGCGAACAAGAACGACTTCAAGCTCGTGAAGGAAACGGGCCTCAAGGAGACGGGCATCCTCACGTCCTGCTCCGACTACCACATTTTCCTCAAGCTCAATATGTCGCGCAAGGACGCGCTCAAGGCCTACCTCGACATCGTTTCCACGGCGCTCGAACAGGGCATCATTCCCCGCTGCCACCTCGAAGACATCACGCGGGCCGACTTTTACGGCTTCGTCATCCCCTTTGCCCAGGAGCTGATGAGACTTTCGGAAGAATCGAAGGTCCCCATCAAGATCAGGGCCTGCGACACCATGGGCTACGGGTTCCCCTTTCCCGGCACCGCGCTGCCGCGCGGCGTGCCGGAAATTTTTTACGCGCTCATCCACGACGGCGGCGTGCCGTCGGCGCAGCTCGAATGGCACGGACATAATGATTTCCACAAGGGGCTCATCAACGGCGTGGCCGCCTGGATGTACGGCTGCTCCTCGGTGAACGGCGCGCTTTTGGGTTTCGGCGAGCGCACGGGCAACACCCCGGTCGAGGCCATGCTGATCGACTACATCAGCCTCACCGGGAACGACGCCGGCATCGACACCACGGCGATTACCGAGATGGCCGAGTACTTCCGGCGGGAGCTGAATTTTCCGATCCCCGCCAACTATCCTTTCGTGGGCTCGGAGTTCAATTCGACCAGCGCCGGCATCCACGCAGACGGCATGATGAAGAACGAGGAGATCTACAACATCTTCGACACCTCGAAAATCCTCAAGCGGCCCATGGGTGTCATCATCACCGACAAATCGGGCATCGCGGGCATCGCCCACTGGGTGAACAGCCACCTGGGCCTGGACACCGACAAGAAGATCGACAAACGCCATCCCGGCCTGGCAAAGATCAATAAGTGGGTGATGGAACAATACGAGCAGGGCCGGACCACGAGCATTTCCGGCGATGAGCTGATCGAGAAAGCGAAAAAATATCTGCCCGAGTATTTCGTGTCAGACCTGGACAAGCTCAAGAAAACGGCCCAGGAGATTTCGCTCCACCTCGTCGAGGGCATCGTGGAAAAGAAAGAAATGCAGGCCATGGACCACGCCAGGCAGGAAGCGGTCATCCAGAAACTGCTGGACGAAAACCCCTTCATCCAGTTCGCCTACGTGGTGAACGCCGAGGGGAACAAGATCACGAAGAACATCACCCAGATTCAGTACAAGGCCCAGTTCGAGCACTCGGGACTGGGAGAAAACTTCTCCGACCGGCCTTGGTTCATCAGCCCCATGAAAGACGGCAAGAGCTTTGTTTCGGACTTCTACACCTCGAAGATCACCGGAGCGCTCTGCATCACCGTCTCGGCGCCCATCAGCAAGGAAAGCGGCGAGATCGCGGGCGTGTTCGGCGTGGATATCCGGTTCGAGGACCTGGTCCGGGCGGAGTAACGCTGCAGTCGACAATAAAAAGCCCGGCAGGGAGACTCTTCTCTGCCGGGCTTTTTTTGCTATCGATCGCCGCCTTCCGGTCTGTTCGTCGTTCAGGCAGGCTTCTCAAAGATGTCCTCGCCTGAAGATTTCGCAGGGTGGTTGTGCGGCAATTTATTTGAACAGTTGTAAATATTCCCCGAACACATATTGCTTCCCGCGCTTCCCACCGGTTATCTCTT
>JBGPHF010000033.1:0-9424 GCA_041484215.1 Nitrospirota bacterium | reverse complement strand
GTATTCATTCTGTCCTCCCGTCATGACGGTGCTTGCCTTGGCCGTCGTCGGCATCCAGCTGCTCCGGACCGGCCAGAAAAATTTGTAGCTGCACGCGGACACATAGTCCATCATCATCTCGCCCGAGGCGACGTCCATGATCCAGAAATAATCGACCACGTCTTTGCCCATCGAGGTGGACCAGTAATACTGATTTTGCACGTTGACAAACGGATGCCCCACGGGAAGCGCGGGGTAAAATCTGTTTTTATCCATCAGCGTTTCCATTTCATTGATGGTAGGGAGGCGCCAGTCGGAGTACCCGAAGTTGGGCCTCTTTCCGCTGTTCATTTCCTGGAGATACTGACGGGCCCCGTCAAAAGGCACGGGCAAGGTGCTGATGTTCGCGTCTTTCATCCAGATGAGACCGGTGGTTTTGTCCAGGACCGTGCCGTCGCCCTTGTCGGTAAGCCGGTCGTTTGCAGGAGCCGGCGCATTCTCGCGCTTCCCCGGGACCTCCGTGCCGGATGCTGCGTTGTCCTGCGGTGACGCGGCGGTCGGGGTTTTCGAGGATTGCTTCCCTTTTTTTGTTTTCGCGGGCTCCGCCCCGGCTAAACGGGAAACGACGAGCAAAAGACAGATTATCGTGAGCGCGGTTTTTTTCATGGTAAACCTTCCCAATTTTTTGCGTATAATAGCCCATGTCTTTCTTCTTGTAAAGAAATAGTTGCCGTTCCTCCCAAAAAGCAAATTTAGCTTTACAAATACCTGCGTTTTTCGTAATATAGAACCGCTTCACAGCGTAAAATCCGGGGCACCGCGAACTTACCCGCACGCTTATGTTCCCCAAAAAAATTGTTTTTTTACCGGCGAGGCGGCGGATGCCTTCCGGTCATCGTGGAGCAAGCATTGCCATCGTGCGCTCCGCACGACATCGTTGTAAAAAATATCATTTTATGGATAGGGGATCGATAACCATGCTTCGAACAACCAAGCGCATTGTGTTGGGCTTGCTTCTGGCGGCCCTGGCTCTCTCGACGGTAGTACCGCGGTCATATGCCGAAGTGAACGACGACTACGCCCTGAAAATATCCCTGGAAAACCAGCTGGAACGAAAACTGAAACAAGTCATCATGGAAATTACCGGGACCGACCGGGTCGTCATCTTCGTGAACGCCGAACTGACGTCGGCCCGCGGAGACAGCGACAGGCTCATGGAAAAGAAACGGGGAAGCGCCCTCGTGCTTCCCGGGGTCCCGGAGAAAAAAGAGTTCGGCACCGGCCAGTCTGAGATGCTCTTCGGCGCCGGCAGCAGCAAGTACCGGGTCAACAAGATACTTCTCTCCATCTGGATCGACAAGAGCGTTCCCGGCTCGATCGTGGATCTTATCCAGGACATTGCCAAGAACGTCATCGGCTACAACCAGAACCGGGGCGACCAGATCAACCTGAAAAAGGTCGATTTCGAATCCAAGGGCTTTTTCCGCGCGCTCTTCGCCATGCCGAACTTTTTCTGGTTCATTCTGACCATTGTGGGCGGCTTCGCGCTGGTGACCGTGGGCATGTTCTTCCTGGACCCGCTCAAAAAGATAGTCCCGGCGCTGAAAGATATCGATTGGAACCGCATCCGCGGAAACGAGCCCCAGGCAATGGGCGAACGGGCGACTGTCTACGAGCGCGAGGCGCTTGCTGCGGGCCCGGGCAAAACAGAAACAACGGTCCTGGAAAAAGATGAAACGCTTCCATTCTCCTTCATCCGCGAACGGGACATCCCCGGCCTCGCCTTCCTGCTGAAGGACAAGACCGCCCAGGACCTCGCAATCGTCGTCAACTACTTGAACCCCGCGATCGGGATCAAGCTCTTTGAACTCTTCTCCAAGGACCGGCAGGTCGAGGCGGCGCTCTTGCTGGGTAAGGAAGAGATCACCATGGAAAAAGTGCACGCGCTCGAAGAAACGGTCAAGAGCAGACTCGTCTACGTCGTCGGGGGGGAAAGCAAGCTGATATCCCTTCTCGACATGACGAGCGAGGAGATCCGGGACAAGGTCGTCAAAACGCTCGAAACGAAAGATGCGCAAACGGCCGCCGGCCTGAAGAAGCGGATCAAAAGTCTTGAAACGATCCTTCGCGAACTGCCGGCCCAGGGTATCCAGACCCTGTTCCGCAACGTCGAGGTCGCGCTGTTCGCCCAGGTCCTGAAAGCGCTGCCCGACGAGGTCCGGGAAAAAGTAACGTCTTCGCTGAGCGCGGGGGCGGCCGAGCGGCTTAAGCAGGAGATGGAACTGAGCCGTCCGCTCTCGTCTATACGACTCCGAAGAGAAAAACAGAACCTCATGGTCCTGGTGCGCCGCCTGATCAGCGAAGGCCTCGTGGAGGTTGAAAACAATTAGCCATGCAAAAAATGGATAAAATGACCATCATAGGGCTCGTCGCGGTGATGCTGACGATCCTGTACGTGTTGTCGGTGGGCAACATCATTCACATGCTCTGGAACCCCCTGGCGCTCATCATCGTTTTCGGCGGCACGTTCAGCGCCACGTTGATCGCCTATCCCTGGGCCGTGATCAAGGAGATCGCTCCCTCGATGCGGGTGCTCCTTTACCCGAGCAAGCATTCCGATAAGGACATGGAAGAATCGATAGACTATCTGTCCACGCTCGCCGAAAAAGCCCGGCGGGAGGGGATTGAAAGTCTCTCCGGCGAACTGCCGAAGATCAATGACAAGTTTCTCGCCCACGGCGTTCAAATGCTCGTGGACGGCCTCGACCGCGACGTGATCAAAGACAACCTGAGCCGGGAAATTTTTTATACCCGGCACAACCAGCAAAAAGTCTCGGGCGCGTTCAGGACCATGGCGACGGTAGCGCCCATTTTCGGATTGCTCGGCACGCTCATGGGGATCGTCGATATGCTGCGGAACCTCTCCAGCCCCTCGAACATGGGGTCCGCGATGTCGAATGCCGTAACCGCGACGTTTTACGGAATTTTTTCGGCGAACATATTTATTCCGATCGCCACGAAGCTGACCGACCACGGCGAGCGCGATATCATCAATAAGGAGATGCTCGCCGAGGGAATCCTGGCGATCCAGCAGGGCGATGTGCCGCTCATCCTCAGAAAGAAACTGACCGCCTTCATTCTCGCGCATATGCGCCAGGCCTAGCGACCGGCACGAGGGAATACCGCCCCGGGAGCGGGCTCATGACATGAACGATAAACGAAAAGAATTCGGCAATATCTGGCTGATTATTTTCTCGGATATTACCACCAACCTTATGCTGTTTTTTCTCATGCTCTTCGCCATGACGCGCATGAACGCCTCGGACCGGCAAATGGTCGTAGCCGGCATGGAAAGCACGGTCGTGAACCAGTCGGCGCGCGAACAGGTGGAGCAGGAGCGCCAGGCGAAACTGCAGCGCGAGGACGATGCGATCAAGCGGCTCGAGCGGGCGGTGGACGAGGGCAGGCTTGCGGGAAAGGCTACGGTTGCCGTGACCGACAAGACCGTAAAAATCGCACTGAACCCCGCGACTTTTTTTTCCATCGGAAGCGCCCGGCTCAATCCCGGCACCGTCAGCGTGCTCGAAAGCCTGGTCGACCATGTTCGCATGTTCCCCAATGACATCATTATCGATGGCCATACGGACCCCACCCCGGTGCGGGGCGGGGCCTACCGGTCGAACTGGGAGCTCTCGATCGCGCGGGCCGTCGGCGTGGTGAACTTTTTCACCCAAAGCGGCATCGACGCGAAACAGCTGGTTGCCGCCGGCTACGGCGAGTTTCATCCCGCCTACCCGAACGATTCCGAGGCGAACCGCGCCCGGAACCGGCGCATCGAAATCACGCTGGTCCGCCAGCCCAGGAGCACGTTGTGATATCGGCCCTTAGAAAATTCGTGCAGTCCGTTGACGAGGACCACGCCGAGGAGACCGAGCTCTGGATGCTGCCGTACAGCACCCTGATGCTGACGCTGGTCATCCTGTTCATCATGTTTTACGCCTTTTCCTATTCCAACTCCGTGGAGTACGAGACGGCGCTGTCGGACTTGGCGTCGACCAATCCGAACGACCCCCGGGTCAAGCAGATGAAGGAGGAAATCGCCCTGGCGCAGCACGTCAGGGATTACCTCGTGAAGAACAAGCTGACCGACAAGATCCAGGTGACGATGACGCCGCACGCCATTCAAATCAAGATGGAAAGCCTGGCGCTGTTCGACAGCGGACATGCCGAGCTGAAAAAAGACATCCTGTCTTTTCTGGAGTATCTCCACAAGCAGCTCAAGCCCATGCGAAATACGATTATCGCCGAGGGGCACACCGACAATGTTCCCATCCATACGCAGCAGTATAATTCCAACTGGGAGCTCTCGTCGGCGCGGGCTTTCAGCGTCATTTACTTTTTCATCAATAAGGGCCTTTCGCCCGAACGGCTCGTGGCCCACGGGTTCGGGGAATTCAGGCCGGCGTATTCGAACGAGACGGAAGCGGAGCGCGCCAGGAACCGGCGCATCGAGATCACGGTGGTCAGAGGAGCCAAAGGGTGAAAAAGCTTTTCATTCTCATCATCGCATCCGCGCTCGGCATAGCAAGCGTTGCCGGGGCGATCACGCCCAAACAGTTCGAACGAATCGACCAACTCAAAAAGGACGCTGTCGCGCTCATGCAGGAGGGAAAGTTCGAGCAGGCGGCCCCGCTCCTGAACGAGGTCTTGTCCCTCGACCCGCAGGACAAAACCGCGGTCCGCTACCTCGCCCTGGTGCGGCAACGGACCATGGAACCGATCTGCCGGGACGCTGCGGACGCTTTCCAGAACGAGGACTACGCGAAGGCGATCGAGGTGTGGGACAAGCTCCTGAAGATGAATCCCGATGACCGGCGTTTCGCGAACCTCATCGATACGACCAAAAACCTGATCACGGACAAGACGACCGGGGAAATGTACCAGCGCGCGGAACAGTTCATCAAAGAAGGCGACTATAAAGCGGCGACCAATGAACTGGAAAAGATCCTGGCCGTCCGCCCCTACGATACCAAGGCCCGCAGCCTCTACAACGACGCAAAGAGCAATGTCGTGGACGCCCGGACCAAGAAGCATTACGACCAAGCAGAGGCCTACCTGAAGCAGAAACAGTACGACCTTGCCATCGAGGAATGGAAAAAGATCCTCGACATCGACAACACGCAGGAGGCGGCGTCCCGGTATATCGCGTCGGCCGTTCGCGAGAAAATGGGCAGCCTCTACGCCGACGCGAAACAGGCCTACGAGCGCGGGGACTACATCACTTCCCGCGACTACTACAATAAGATCCTGGCCGACAACCCGACGGACCTCGACGTCAAGACGATCTTGGCCCGGCTCGACGACGTCATCAAGGTGGCGCTCAAGATCGAAGAAAAAAGCCAGGCCGGAGACATGATGCGGAAGGGAATCGCCCAGTACATCACCGTGGACGGGAACCGCAAGGCGTCCATGGCAGCGGCCTGGTACGCCGCTCAGCTGAACCCGTCCTCGCTGACCGCGGCGATCAAGGATTTTCTTGAACGCAAATACGCTTCCATCCTGAGCACGATGGAAGGCCCGGTCGGAGACATGAACATCATGGATCAGTACCTCTTCGCGGCGCTGAACCATATCTATGAAGGCCGCTACGACCTCTCGATCCAGGAGTGCACGGTCGTGATCGAGCTTCAACCCGGCAACATCCTGGGATGGAAGCGGCTCGGCTCGGCGTACTATGCAATCGGCAAGAAGGACAAGGCGCGGGAGACCTGGGAAAAGGCGCTCCGGATCGCGCCCGACGACGTTGAATTGAAGCAATTTATAAAACAGATCAAATAAGGACGTTGATTCATCATTTCACATTCACGGGAAAAACCATGAAACCGAAGATAACGATATCGATCTCCACGGCCTGCTGCATGGCGCTCCTGCTGTTGTTTTCCGGGCTGGCCGCCGCGGCCCCTGAGCAGGATTGCAACAAATGCCATGAAGCGATGAGCAAAGGCAAAGTTCTGCACGCGGCCATGAAAAAAGGCTGTGACGCATGCCATAACGCTCCGCACGCGAACAAGGACAAGGCGGTCCTTTCCCTCAAGTCCGAACAACCGGACTTGTGTTATGACTGCCACAGCCGCTCGCTCTTCCTCCGGCGTTACCAGCACAAGCCCGCCGTCTCGGGAAAGTGCACGGCCTGCCACAACCCTCACTCATCGAACAACGGCAAGTTGCTCACCATGGGCATGCCCGACTTGTGCTTCAAATGCCACGACAAAAATATCGCCGCGAAGAAAAATATTCACTTTCCGACGGCAGCCGGGCTCTGCACCTTTTGCCACGACGCGCACAGCTCGGACGAGCACCCGAAGCTCCTGACCTTTCCGATGCCCGAGCTTTGCTACCGATGCCACGACAAGGCGAGCATCGCCGACCGGTCCGCTTTGCAGCATCAGCCGATTATTTCCGGAAAATGCACCGTTTGTCACAATCCACATTCGCAGAATGCGAAAGAGCTGCTGAACGCCGAGGGGGCGGACCTTTGCTACTCCTGCCACGACAAGAGCGCGTTTACCGGGGGCACCGTGCATGCCCCGGTCGGACAAGGCAATTGCCTGTCTTGCCATACGTCGCATCAATCCAAGACGGAAAAGCTGCTTTTGCTGAAGCAGCCTGAGTTGTGCTACAAGTGCCATGACAAAAACGCTTTTACCGGCGGCAAGCAGGGGCACAAACCGGTGACGGGAGGCCGCTGCACCACGTGCCATAATGCACATCGGTCGAAATCACGCTTTCTGCTCGTGAAATCGACTCCGGCCCTGTGTTTTGACTGCCACATGAGCGAAGAACTCGACGGAAGGGAAAAACACGGTCCCTTCAAGATCGGCATGTGCAGCAGCTGTCATGCCTCGCACCAAAGCCAAAACCCGAAGCTCCTCAACGGCAAAGTGCCTGACCTGTGTTATACCTGCCACAACACGGAGGGCTTCACGGGAAAGTACGTGCACAAGCCCGTTGCCGACGGCAAATGCTTCGAGTGCCATGGGAAACATACTGCGCCGTTCAAGAATCTGTCTCCCTCCGAAGGAAACGAAAGCTGCCGGAAGTGCCATGCCGACGTCGTGAGCGGGCCCCACCCGAAAACGGCCTTGCCCGCGGATGTGCGGGTCAAGGGAAAAGGCGGGCAAGGCGGCCACCCCATGGACAAGATTGACGATCCGAAGCGGCCGGGAAGAACAATGGCGTGCGTCAGCTGCCACAATCCGCACAGTTCGGACTGGAAAGGCCTGTTCCGGTATAAGGCGGACAAGCCAGAGGACCTCTGCAGATACTGCCATCGCTAGAATTTTCAGAAGAGAAAAACGTCAACCGGGGCTAGCCCGCCCTCGACTGACGGGATGTAATATATTTTACTGAACCAGGAAGGAGTATCGAATATGAAACAGAAAACACTCATCATCGCTCTTATACTGCTGGCGTGCGCATCCGTGGTGTTTGCCGCAAGCAGCAGCTTCGGCACGAAGAAGAGAATGCCGAGACCCGAGGAATACGGCAACGTGCTCATCAACAACAATTCGGAAAAGGCCAACATCGCCCCGGTGGTGTTCAAACACTGGCTCCACCGGACCAAATACACCTGCCGGGTTTGCCACGTCGACATCGGTTTTGCAACCGAGGCGGGCGGCAGCGAAATCAAGGAAGCGGACAACAAAAACCACCTGTACTGCGGCTCCTGCCACAACGGCACGATAGCCTTCGGCCCCACGTCCCGGGAAAAACTCGTCAACGAGGTGCAAAACTGCGATCTGTGCCACTCGTACGGCAAAGAGGTCAAGTTCAAGTATGATTTCAATGAATTCGTCAAGAACTTTCCCCAGGCGCGGTTCGGCAACCGGGTGGATTGGATCAAGGCGGAGCAAGCGGGCATGTTCAAGCTGCAAGACGTGGTTCCCGGCGTCTCCATCAAGCGGAAGCCCATTGCGGCGCCGAAGGACTTCGACATCAAGTCCACGATCCTGGGCATGCCCGACACCGTATTTTCCCACAAGATTCACGCCGATATCAACGGCTGCGAGCTGTGCCATCCTGAAATTTTCGGCTCCACAAAGGGCGTCACGAAGTTCAACATGCAGGACATTTTCGCCGGCAAGTACTGCGGGGCCTGCCACGCCAAGGTCGCGTTCCCGTTCTATGACTGCCAGCTGTGCCACTTGAAAGAGGTCTATTGATCGAATCCGGTTCTCGTGACCGGACCGGAACGGCTATGCGGAACGTTTTACTGTCCATGCTGCTGGTCGCCTGCAGCGGTCTTCCCGCTTGTGTAAACGATGCCGGGGACGTGCCCGCACGAAGCTCTTTTGATGACTCGTTCCCTCTGCCCAAGCTTCCTCCGCCGTCGCGGTACGGCAATGTCTTGATCAGCAGGCTGACGGCCAGCAGCACGCACCCGCCGGTGGCCTTTTCGCACTGGCTGCACCGGCAGTACTACACCTGCCGGGTATGTCATTTCGAGCTTAATTTCGCGATGAAGACGAACGGGACGGACATCACGGAAGCGAAGATACGGAAGGGCGAATACTGCGGGGCTTGTCATAACGGCAAAATCGCTTTCGCGGACGAGGAAGATACCTGTACGATATGCCATTCCGGCGACCTTGGGGCCGCGGACGCCCGGTTTGCCGAACTAAAGGATTTTCCCAAGGCGGCCTACGGCGACCGGATTAACTGGGTCAAGGCGCTGAGAAAAAAGCTCATCGCACCGAAACAGAGCCTGTTCATCAAAGACTACGAAGCGATCGGTTTTGACAAGGCGCTCCGGCTCGAACCCGAGTGGAGCATGGTCCGCACACGGGCGTTGTTTCCGCACCAAAAGCATACCGCGTGGCTGGATTGCGCCGATTGCCACCCTGATATTTTCAATATTCAGAAAAAAGGAACGAAGCACTTTCGCATGGAGTATATCGTAGACGGGAAGTTTTGCGGCGTCTGTCACATGACGGTCGCTTTCCCGATCCAGGATTGCAAACGCTGCCATCCCGATCTCGTCTCTCCAGCGCAGGGCGAAAGATAAATGGTGGTTTTTACTCTATCCTGAAATGCTTGCGGGCATCTCGCTTGGAGATGCCCGCAGGTTAGTGATTCTGCTTCGCGTGCCGGACGTGCTTTTGCGGTGTTCCGTCCTCTTTTATCCAGCCTCTACGCGTCGAACGGCGCACTCCTCTTGAACACAGCGAACGTTTTTTACAGGCCCCTATCTGACGGTGCGGATGCGTCTTCGGGGAAAACGCGAGGCCGCGCCGCACTCGCCGGGAAATCAGCCTTTTCGCTTGGACAGCGACGCGATCCGGTCTTTCGCTTTTTGGGCCTGCTTGCTGCTCGGATACTTCTCCGTCAATTGTTTATACAGCTCAATAGCCGGGTCGATTTTCGCCAAATCTTCCTCGGTGACCTG